>CAMAPG010000008.1 GCA_945859965.1 Opitutus sp. GAS368
AATTCCCGCGCCCGGCCGTAAATCTCCGAGGTGGAGACGTAGACGAAGCGGCGCACCTTTGCCGCCCGGGCGGCCTCGAGCATGTTGAGCGTACCGAGCGCGTTCACCTGGTGGTTCTCCACCGGGCTGTGCAGCGAGTGTCGCACGCCCAGGCAGGCGAGGTGAAACACGGTGTCCACCCCGCACAGCGCGCGCTGGCACGTGGCGGCATCGACGATGTCGCCCTCGATGGCTTCGACAGAATCGGCGCCCGTGAACTGCAGGTTCTCGCGCCGGCCGTTGCGGAAATTATCGAGCACGACCACGCGTGCACCGGTCCCCGCCAGATGCTCCGTGAGATGCGAGCCGATGAAACCGGCGCCGCCCGTGACCAGGATTTTTCCCTGCGCGGTCATGCTTTGAAAAATACGCTGATTTGTTCAGCCACATGCGCGACCTGTGCGTCCGTCAGCTCCGGATAGATCGGCAGGCTCAGGCATTCGCGCGCCGCCGCTTCCGCCGCGGGAAAGGAGCCCTCGCGGTGGCCGAGCGACTCATAGCACTTCTGCAGATGCAGCGGCACGGGATAATGCAGCCCCGTTCCCACGCCCTGTTTTTCCAGATGGGCGCGCAATTCGTCGCGGCGCGGGTGCCGCACCACATAGAGGTGCCAAACCCCATCGGTCTGGGGCAGCTCAGCCTGGAGCTTCAACGGAGTGTCCCGCAGCAATTCCGTGTAGCGGTGCGCAATCCGGCGGCGCGCGGCCGTCCACATGGCCAGGTGCTTGAGCTTCACCCCGAGCACCGCGCCTTGGATGCCTTCCATCCGGTAATTGTACCCGATCTCGTCGTGATAATAACGTGTGCGCGAGCCATGTTCGCGCAACGCGCGGGCCCGTTCCGCGAGGGCCGCGTCGGCCATGACCAGGGCGCCGGCTTCGCCGCAGGCCCCGAGATTTTTTCCGGGATAAAAACTGAAGCCGGTCGCAACGCCAAAGGTTCCCACCGGCTGGCCGCGATAGCGCGCGCCATGGGCCTGGGCCGCGTCCTCCACGAGATGCAGCCCATGTTTTTTCGCCAGGGCCGCGAGCGGCGCAAGATCGCAGGTCTGGCCGTACAGGTGCACCGGCATGATCGCCTTCGTCCGCGGGGTGATCGCCCGCTCAACTTTCGCCGGATCGAGCTGGCAGGTGGCGTCGTCGATATCCACGTACACCGGTTTCGCGCCGACATAGGAAATCGCCCAGCTCGTGGCGACAAAGGTGAACGGGGTCGTGATGATTTCATCTCCGGGACCGATATCCAGCACCCGGAGCGCGACATGCAGTGCGGAGGTGCCGCTGTTGAAACCCACCGCGTGCGCGGCGCCGCAGAATTGCGCGAAGTCGCGTTCAAAGGCTGTGACGTCCGGCCCGAGGCAGAACGAACACTGGTCGAGCGTGCGCGCAATCGCCGCATCGAGTTCGGGACGCAGCGCCCGGATCTGGGCCTGCAGGTCAAAATAGGGAACTTTCATTCAAGATCAGGGGCTTTTTTTCGCAGCACTTTCGCGGGGTTTCCGGCCACCACCGCGCCGGCCGGAACATCCTTGGTGACCATGCTGCCGGCACCCACGATGGCACCCTCGCCGATCGTCACGCCGCAAAGAATGGTGACGGAGCTGCCGATCGAGGCGCCTTTTTTCACCCGGGTCGGCTCACACTGCCAGTCCGCCTCGGTCTGGAGCCGGCCGGAGGCGGTGGCGCGCGGGAAACGGTCGTTGATGAACGTGACGTTGTGACCGACAAAGACGTCGTCCTCGATCTCCACGCCTTCGCAAATGAAGCTATGGCTGGAAATTTTGCAGTTCCGGCCGATGCGGGCGTTTTTCTGGATCTCGACGAAGGTCCCGACCTTGGAATTGTCCCCGATGGCGCAGCCGTACGCGTTGACGAACTGGAAAATCCTCACGCCTTCGCCGACGGTCACATTGACCAGAAAACGCGACGGACCGTTTTCATTCAGTACGCTCATGCGAGGGCAACCTCCTGCCCGCGCTGCCGGATCGACTGCTGGGCCGCCTCAAGGATCGCGACGACGTCGGCACCGAAACGTCCGCTGGAAATCGGCTGTGTCCCTTTGGTCGCGGACTGGATGAAATCGGCCGCCATGGCCCCCAGCGCTTCGCGGCTGGGAATTTTGGGCGAATACACATCCCCCACCCGGTAGTCGAAGAGCAGACGGTTCCGGTCCTCGTCGCTGCGCGCCTGATAGCCGGAATCGTAAACCTTCACGGGTTCATTTGCGTCGAGATCGTTGTAGAGGACCATCTTCCGGTCTCCGCCGATCAGGATGTGCCGGATTTTAACCGGCGAAACCCAGGAACAGTTGAGATGCACCACCAGACCGGAAGCGTAACGGAGCACGATGAAGCCGATGTTCTCGGGCGCCCCCGCGGTGTGCGCGGTGGCGACAGCGCTGACGGCCAGCGGACGCTCGGGCGTGAGATAATTGACGATGGACAGATCATGCACCGCCAGATCCCAGAGCACGTTCACATCGTGCTGGAAAAGTCCGAGATTGATCCGGGTGGAGTCGATGTAGCGCAACTGGCCGAGATCGCCGGCCTCGACCAGGCTTTTGATCTTATGCACCGCCGGATGATAGACGAACGTGTGATCGACCATCAGGGTCCGGCGCTGGCGTTCGGCGAGGGCAATCAGTTCGTCGGCCTCGCGGCGGGAAGTCGTCAGCGGTTTTTCGACCAGGACGTGCCGGCCGGCTTCCAGCGCGCGCTTGGCCAGCGGAAAATGCGACGAAACCGGCGTGGCGAGGGCCACGGCATCGAACGCGGGATCGCGCAGCACGTCGTCGAAAGACGCAAACGTCTTCAACCCCGGGAAGTCCGTTTGTGCGCGACCCAACCGCTCGGCACTCTCATCGCAGACGGCGACTCCCCGCCCCATGGCAACCTGGAGGAAGTTGCGCACCAGCTTGGGGCCCCAATACCCATAACCGACGATGCAGATGCCGGTCATACTCAGTTGCGGACGGTAGGCAGGCCTGAGTTACCCGTAGGTTGCGTGTTAAACATAATCATAGGGTGCCATCTAGGAGGGCGCCGGAAGGCGTTCAACTCTCATTTTCGCCCAGAAACGATCCAGACCGCATTTTGCATTTCACGGGGCCGGAATACGATGCAGATGATAAATTTGCCCGGAAAAAGAGGCAACCGCGGAACCTCCACTGCCAATTCTCACGTTTTGAGGTTTGGCCACGCGGAATTCCCGTGTGCCTTCCAAGACCACCTTCCCGTCCAGCCAAACCGTGACCCCCTTTTTCCAGCGTCCCCACGTCTGCCGCGGAACCGCTTCAGGCCGGAGATCATCCAGATACAATCCACCCCACGCAATCCGCACCTTCTGGCGGGCGCCGGGCACAACTCTGACCGTTCCGCTGACAAGATCCTGCGCTTCACCGGTTTTCACCCCAAATCGCACCTGCGTTTCATTTTCATAGGTCACACTCAAAACATCCTCGTTCCCCTCGGGACCCGTCGCGAAGAGGGTTTCGTGGCCGCCGGCAGAATGGGATGGCCAGCTCAGGTCGATTTCGAGCGGCCCCTGCTGTTCGCTAAAGCCAAGAGGTTGAGCATGCGTCAATCGCTCGACTCGCATGATTCGGCCCGTGAAACGCGTGCCAAAGGTCGTCGTCAGCCGATTTTCCAATGGGGTCACTTGCGCAGGAGTCGAGGGATGGGATTTCACCCGCTCATCGATGAGCGGAACGCCGTTCACCGTGATTCGCGCCCGATTTTTCTCCGCGGCAATCTCCAAGAGGGACCGCCCCGCAAAATAAGGATCTTCTTCCGGTGGATAAAGTGAAGGAATACTGATCTCAACAACCACGGGTCGCGTGTAATCGACCATGGCCAAACCTCGCGGCCCCCCGCCACCAGTATTCTCATAGCCGATGGTCGCGCGCGTTGCATCGTGGTATTGGATCCAGACGTAGTCAGCCTGTCCAACCGATGGGCCTGTCACCAACAAAGGCTGAAACTTGCCTGCTTGGTCGGTCGGTAAACTCAGTGTGAGACGAAGCGGGCCATAATTGGGCCCCGATCCACCCACAATCCAATAGGGAGCAAATCCATAAGGCTCCGGAGTCACCGTGGTCGGCAAAGCCTGACGCGCTATCGTCTCACCCGAAAACCGTCCGGCACACGATTCATTGATGGCTTCATTGACTCCGAAAACAGGCACCGTCTCGCCCACGGGATAAAAGGACTGCTCCCGGGCCCAGATGAGCTGGCGATTGAATTTAACGATCAGGGCGTTCGCCAACTCGTGACTTCCGAGGGCTTGGGACGGCGGATAAAATGATCCCAAGCTGACTTCGAGCATTTGAATTTCACCAGGAACGAAGGCCAGCGGCTCGCTCAATAAAGGTTCACTTCCGGTGTGAACGAATCCAAGCCGCAGGTGCGCCTCGTCTTCATAGGTGACAAACAGGAGGTCGCCGGCACCCGCGCGACCGGTCGCAATGAGGGGTTCGCGCTGCCCTGCCTTTCCCTTCGGCAGGATTACGGCCAGGCGGACAAACGCACCGCCCGTAAATGGCTGGAGCGGTGGAATGAGCGCCGTGCGACGGACCCCAAGCAATTCTCCCGTAAATTTACGGCCGCCGAAACCAGAAATAGGATTCCGACCGAAAGAGGTGTATGCCGGTGTCGTGTCGTAGAAGGCTTGCGGTGCGTTCAGGTAAGGCACTCCGTCGACCATGATCGATAGCGTGTGCTTGGCCGTGCGAACCGCTTCTGGCGTCCACTTGGAGAAATAGGCATGTCCCTCCGGAGGATAAAGCGATCCCGATTGGATGGTGATCCGATGCGGGACATTATAGTCCACCGGAATCGGTTGGGTCATGACTCCCGCGATCCCGGAGGGATCGTTCAAATGGGTAAATCCAATCTGCACTTTACCAGCACCCGTGTAGAAAACATAGACGTAGTCCGACCTGATGGCCGTGCCGGTCGCCACCAAGGGCTCGGTGGTGCCCAGTTTGTCGGACGGCAATCTGACCGTTAGCTCAACCGGGCCAGGCTGGTAGCCGGTGATTCGCTCCCAGACACTGGCGGGAAAATTGAACCAGTACGCAATGCGGTTAAAGGCGGCTGGTTGATGGTGCCGGAAGAGTCCATTGTGCTGAAAAGCCACCATCACGTTAAAAAATGCCGTGTAGATGATCAGCCCCGCCAAAATCGCCCGCCCGACCCGTCGCACCGGGCGTGAACTTTCCCACGCTTCGGCAAGCAGTAAAAGCCCCAAGGATGCGAGCAGCAGCGACGAGGGCAGAAAATCCACCATATAGCGGTTTGTCGCGGAAACAAAAAAGAGGGTGAACACGCAAATGACTCCAAAACTTACGCCCCACAGGAGCATCAACACACCCAGTTCCCTTTGCTCACGACGCCTTTTCCACCAAACCAGCGGGGCCAGCAGCGCCATCCAAAAACAGGGCATATTAGTCAACAGGCCATACGGATCTTCGATCCCATAATAATATTTCGAAAGCGCTCCCGGATAATCCCTGATGATCTCGAAAAACGGAAAATATCGCCCGAACTGGGCGGGCGCCAAAAAATAATAATAGAAATTAGCCGGGACCGATCGCCAGTCCAACAGCTTCATGTTGACCTGATTCGACCCCGCCAACTGATATTTCTGGCCAAACTCGAAGATCGAGCCGAATCGCAGGTAATTATACGCAAACAGACCGGCCAGGGTGAGCGCAACGGGCACCGCCACCGCCAGCCCGTCGCCAATTACAGCCCGCAGCAAATGATCTTGTCCCACCCGGCGACGCTCCCGCCACCACCACCACCAGACCAGAGCCACCCCCGCCGTCGCGAAAACAAAATGCGGGCGTGAAGCCACTGCGAGTCCGAAAGCCGCGCTGCCCAACCACAACCAGCGCCGCTGCAGCGGCCGCTGGCATATTGCCCGCGACAGCAGGGCCAGCCCCAAGCAGGAAAAAAAGTATGCACTCGCAATGGGTACCTCGTAAAACTGACTGCGTGTGAGCATCACCGTGCAGAAATTGCCCAACCCCAACATGAGTGCCCCGAGCCAAACGACCACACGTGAAGTGCCCGGGAAGTATTTCCGTCTGAGCCCAAGAAAGAGCGCCAGGCTGGACAGGTAACCGCCTGCACAAAAAATCACGGAGGCCATGATCTCCGAAAGGTGCAGGCCCGTCAGGACCCGAAACGGCAAAAAGAGCGTTAGTGCCGGAGCTACCCCGAAATAGAGGTAATAACGCCCTTTGTAGTAAGTAACATCATGCCAGCCAGGATGGCCGCTCTGCGCCCGCTGCCCCAGATCGTAGGGATTGGACAACGTCGCCAGCCCGGGATCGGGATCGACTTTCATCGCCAGCTGGCCGGAAAGAAATCCGTCCACCAAGTAACTATAATAATCCACGCTGCACTTGTTAAGCTGCCAGGGTTTGGCCGCATGACTGCCGGCCAGATAGGCATAAAATCCAATGATCGCTGCTGCGATCAGAACAAGCCCGAGGTGCTCGATCCGGCGAGCCTGCCGCGAGGACGAAGGAGGTGGATTCGGTCTGCCTTGCATGGAGTGAATGCCGGCGACTCGTTTAACGAGCGCTTTCAGTAACCGCCGTAAAGACACGCCATTGCATCAAAAGAAAGCTCAACCCCATCCCGACTACAGCAGCAATTAAATAAGCCAGATTCGGATTCGGAGTCACCAGTTCAAGAGCCGTGTGATACACTCCGAACTGCACACCCGCCGCCACGGCCGCCGCCATCCCATAATTGACAATTTGCCGCATCATATCCCGGCGCTGGCAGCGAAAGGTCCACCATTTGGTCAGGCAGAAGTGCGTCGTCACCGCCGGGAAATAGCCCGCCCAAAAACTGGTGCGAGGCCCCCAGCCCAAGACGGTGTGAAAATACCAGATCAGCAACGAATGGATCCCGGCCACCAGACCGCCGACAGCCGCAAAGCGGAGGAGTTTCAGAATCAGGTCTTGCTTGGGCATCCGCCACCAGCAAAGGCTCACTTGAATGCCTAACAAGCCTGAATTCCGCTGTGCCATCATTGGCTGCGGCCTGATCGGTCGCAAACGCGCCGTCGCGCTCAAGTCAGTCGCATCCTTGGTTTATGCTTGCGACTTGGATCCCGGCCGGGCCGCCGATCTCGCCAAAACCACGCCAGGCTGCCAGCCCTTGACTGATTACAAAGTGGCTTTGGCCGACCCCAAAGTCGACGCCGTCATCGTCTCGACTTTAAATGCTTCTCTCGCACCGATCGCTTTGGATGCGGTTCGGTCCGGGAAACATGTGCTGGTTGAGAAACCGGGCGCCATCGCTTCCGCACAACTGGAGGAAATAGCCGCGGTCGCGAAAAAAACGGGCGTGCTCGTCCGTCTCGGCTACAACCACCGTTACCATCCTTCGCTGCAAAAGGCGTATCAACTGTTCGAGTCGGGTGTCCTCGGCCCGGTAATGTTCCTTCGCGCGAGGTACGGCCACGGGGGTCGCAAAGGCTATGATCGCGAGTGGCGGGCCGATGCCAAACTGTCTGGCGGAGGAGAGCTGATTGACCAGGGGGTACATGTGATCGACCTTGCCGGTTGGTTCCTCGGCGCGTTCAAGACCATCGAGGGCCATGCCTCGACCTATTTCTGGGACATGAAGGTCGACGACAACGCATTCCTCTCGCTGCGAACGAAAGCAGGCCAGACCGCTTGGCTTCACGTCAGTTGTACCGAGTGGAAGAATCTCTTCTCCTTGGAAATCTATGGACGGGACGCCAAACTCGCAATCGACGGTCTGGGAGGCAGCTACGGCGTCGAACGCCTGGCCTACTATAAAATGCTGCCGCAAATGGGGCCGCCCGAAACAACGATTTGGGAGTATCCGGGCAACGACCATTCATGGCAGATCGAATCTGAGGCCTTTATTGCCGATGTTCAAACCGGCCGCGAGCCGAATCCCGGACTCCGGGAAGGAATCGCAACGCTGAAAATCGTCGAAGAAATCTATCGCTTGAGCGGATTTTCCGGTTAGCCCTCGACCTAGAATTTCGATTCAACTACCCCCACCTTTCTGGCCGTCATGGTGAACTTTCTCATCCGCCAGCTGCGCCCGCTGCTGGTGTCGGCCGGAGTCTTTGCTGTAGCCAGCCGTTTGCTGCCGGCATCGACCCGCATTTTGGCGTTTCATGTTGGCGGGGTCTTAACGGCTTGGATCGCCTTGATTGCCCTCGAGGAATTGCGCCGGGCCCGATGGCCCATTTTACGATCGACTGAATTCGCAGCTATTCTCGCCTTTGGTTTCGGGGTCACCTTGGCGCTGGCGCTGCAATCCAAGATCGCCGGGGAAATCTGGCTGAAACCCACTCTGGTCCTTTTTGCGGTGTGCGTCCTCACATCCCTCGTTCTATCCCGGATCACTGCGGTCGGGTCGAACCCGGCATCCGACTCCGACCAAGTCGTGCGCATCTGGACTTATGCAGCGATACTCTCGCTGACCCTGTGGGCGGCAAGCCGCATCCAAGAGGGGGCTCCCGTGCCTCTTTGGTACGTCGGCGCCGTGACCACCACCTGGCTTTTGTTCGCGCGGCTAATCCGGCTGGGAGCCCTGTCGCCCCGACGAACAGTGCGAGAAACGCTGGTTCGATTCACGGCGATTCACCTCGGGGCTTTCCTGACGGTGTCAATCGTGGGTCGGGCTTTCGGCGACCGGATGCCGCCCAGCTCCCTGGCAGGGCTCTTTATGGTTTCGCTGGCCACTCTTGCGGGATTCCATCTGGTGCAACGCAGACTTGAACGTAGTTGCGCGGATGGGCCGGGCGAATCGCTCCGACTGGTCACCCTACTCTTCGGGTGTGCCTTTTTACTTCATCCGCTGCTGACCTTTCACGCCGTCGGCGCCGGCGATGCGATTTGGTACGCCACGATGCTGCGCGACGCGGTTGAGCAATTTCATGCGGGCCAATTTCCTGTCTACGTCGGACAATCACAGTTTGCCTTCAATGGAGCCGTATTCCCCTTCATGCTGGCGCCCTATTTCTTGTACCTGGGCGGGCTGCTCGACCTGATCACCTTTCACTCGCTGGGGATCTTCGCGCTGCAGCATCTCACCGTCACCGTCAGCCTCACGGGTGGTGTTGTGATCCTGTACCACTGCGTCCGTCAATTCGTTCCCATCCATCCCTGCTTGGCGGTCGGTATCGCCCTGATTTTCGGCGCCAGCCCCGGAGTCCTCGCGCCACTTTATACCTCTGATATGTACCTGACTGCCATGACGCTGCCGTGGGTGCCTCTGGCCGTCTATTGCGCCTATCGAGTTGCTGCTAATCCCGGAAGAACCGCATGGGTGGGTCTCGGCGCCAGCGCAGGCATTCTGTGCTGGTCTCATATCCCCGTCGCCATCTGGACTGGGCTTGCGTGCGCCGTTCCTGTCGCACTCCGCTTTGCTTTCGGACCTGACCGTCGGGCGGTACTGAAGAATGCAGTCCTAGCGATGGTCGTCTTCGCCCTGACGAGCATCGGGTATTTTGTTCCGATTCTCGCCTCTTTGGACAATAGCCTCGTGGCGCCTGCAATTGCGGCAATGATGCGGAACCTGCAGTCGGCCGTACCGGGCGCTTTTCTTTCCGTTTCGGACCCGGCCACGCTCCTCAGCGATTTTCAACTCGGCTATAGCCTCTGGATCCTTCTGCTGTGGGGTGCGCTTGACTGTTGGGGTCGGCCCCGAATGGGTCCTACTTCCGGCTTGGTTTTATCCTCGCTGGGAATTCTCACTTTCGTTCTTCCCATTCCCCACCTCACCGCGTCATTCTGGAAACTGTTGCCCGACCACTTGGTGCTCGCCACCGACATTTGGCCCATGCAACGGCTGTATCTCTTGCTCGGCGCAATCAGCTGCCTTCTCGGGGCGGCCGCGCTCCGGCGGTCGGCTTCGAGGTCCACCGGCATCTGGATCCTTCGCTGCGGCATCGGCTTCATGGTAATCTGGAGCGGGACGGAAAGCACCAAATTCCTGCAGCGAGGGAATGACGTGAGGCATCTCAAGCCAGCCGCAAGCTCCGCCGCCTTGGAGATAAACAGTCTGCTTACCCTCAATTCGTTCGCCCCTTTCTTCCCTCGCCATTCGCCACCCCATTATTTTTCCAACGGAAACGTCAACCCGGCGCGCGCCAATCGCCTCCTCGAGGCCAGCGACTTGTCTCCGATCCTCACGGGCCGGAACTTGCCGCCTCCGGAAAAGACTTATGTGCTGCGTGCAAAAATGCACCCCCCTTTGGCCTGTGATCGTGGGTTTGGATCCGGCGATCATACTGCCGCCTCATAGCCGGTGGCTGGTGCACTTCCGGTTTCCCCAACATAATTTTGCCGGACGATTCCATCTGCAAGGACACTGGATCGACCGTCAGTATCCGGTCCCAGCCGCGATCAACGCTCAGCCCCTCCCTCCATTTCTATCGAGGACAATGGTGTTGTGGAATGATCAGGACGAGCCCGAGACAATCTCCCTGCGCTATTATCCGGATCCGAACAGCCCCCTGCCCTCGACGAGTGACGATCCCACCGCCGATGTTTCAATTTTCGCCGAGGTCCAACTGACTCGCTATACACCTGATATCCAGCAGATAAAAATCCTGTCTTTCATTCCTTTGCGGTTGCAGGTCAATGCCTCCAACCAGGCTTTTCTCGAATCCTTTCGCCTCTGGATTCCCGGTTACCAAGCCCAAGTCAACGGTCGGCCCGTCGTTCCGCAAAAGTCTCCTGACGGATTGATCATGATTCCCATTTCTCGTGGAGAAAATACCGTCACACTTGAGTTTCGGGGACCGTGGTTTGTCCGCTACAGCACGTGGATCAGCTTGGCATCGGCCGTCCTTATCGGGATGTGGGCGTTCTTACGCTGGCACAGGTGCCCGTCCTCAACTTTCAACCGGCCACCCACTCCCGTTTGATTTGGACAAGCTTGGCGTTATTGCATGCCCATCAGTCGGTTTTCGCCCAGTAGCTTAACGTTTTAGTCCCAATCGCCCGTATTTCACACGCACCGCCTCAAATCATCTTGCAGTGATCAGAGCCCACCCGGAAAGGAGTCTGCAGCCGAACGATCACGCGGTATCACAAAACACCGACACCACCAGGCTCGCGATGCGAAGGCCCCCGGCGCGGTGTGATATCACCCTCCTCCAGTCCAGCGTAAACTGGTTTTCCCGCTTGCCGTCGTCGTCACTTCCACAGTTGCTGCATTCTTCCCAATTTTTCATGATCATCACTCGCTCTCCTCTTCGTATCTCTCTGGGCGGTGGCGGCACCGATCTGCCGTCGTACTACCAGAAACACACCGGGTTTCTCGTGGCCGCGGCGATCGACAAGTATGTGTACATCACGCTGCACCAGACCTTCGTGCAGGAGCTGATCGTCAAATACTCCAAGCTCGAACGGGTGACGTCGGTGGACCAGCTGGAACATCCGATCATTCGCGAGGCGATGAAAGCCCTTCACGTCGGTGCGCCGAATCTCGAGATCACTTCGATGGCCGACATTCCCGGCGGGACCGGGCTGGGTTCATCGGGCAGTTTCACCACCAGTTTGCTGAAGGCGCTCCATACCCTGAAGAAGAACATCATCCACCCGGCCGAACTCGCCGAACAGGCCTGTGACATTGAAATAAACAAACTCGGCGAACCGATCGGGAAACAGGATCAATACATCGCCGCGATCGGCGGCATCACCGCCTTCACCTTCCACCCCAACGGCAAGGTCGAATATCGGCCCTGCAAGGTTTCGGAGGAAACCCTGTTCAATCTTGAGGACAACCTGCTTCTCTTCTTCACCGGGTACAGCCGGAGCGCATCGGCAATCCTCAAGGACCAGAATGACAAGTCCAAGAAGAACGACCAGGCGATGCTCGACAATCTCCACTTCACCAAGGAACTCGGCTACAAGTCGCTCAATGCGCTCGAAACCGGGAACCTCGAGGAGTTCGCCGCGCTGATGGATGTCCACTGGCAGCGCAAAAAGGCCCGCTCCTCCGGCATGAGCAACCAGCACATCAACGACTGGTACGACCACGCGATGGCCAATGGCGCCCTCGGCGGCAAACTCATCGGCGCCGGCGGCGGCGGTTTCCTGATGTTCTACGCGGGAGACAAGACAAAGCTCCGGCACGCCATGCGCGAAAAGGGTCTGCAGGAAGTGCGCTTCCGTTTCGACTTCGAAGGCAGCAAAGTCGTCGCGCAAAATTAGTGTTCGTCCGCGCCTCCTCCAGAATGGAAGTGTTCGCCTCCGCGTGATTTGCAGCGTTAACTGCTTTTCCATGACCGCTTCCGAACTCCCTGTCGCCATCCTCGCCGGCGGCCTGGCTACCCGCCTGCGGCCAATCACCGAAAAGGTGCCCAAGCTGCTGATCGATGTCGCCGGTGAGCCTTTCTTCTCCCACCAGATCCGCCTGTTGAAAAAAGCCGGTCTGACCCGGCTCGTGCTCTGCGTCGGCTACCTCGGGGAGAAAATCGTCGAGCTCTACGGCGATGGCGCAAAATGGGGCGTCCAGATCGACTACTCGTTCGATGGGCCCAAGCTGCTCGGCACGGGCGGGGCCCTGATCCAGGCGCTCCCGAAACTGGGCGACGCCTTTTACGTCCTCTACGGCGACAGTTACCTGCCCATCGACTATCTTGCCGTGGGCGATTTCTTTCTCCGCTCCGGCAAACTCGGCCTCATGACCGTGTTCGAAAACCAAGAGCGCTACGATGCCAGCAATGTCCGGTTCGAGGGCGGCGAGATCAAGGTGTACGACAAGAAGAACAAGACGCCGGAGATGCGCCACATCGACTACGGGCTGGGGGTGTTTCGCGCCCAGGCCTTCGCCGGGCTGCCCCGCGATGCGGTCGTGGACCTGGCCCAGGTGCAACAGGCCCTGGTCGCCCGGCAGCAGCTCGCCGGCTACGAGATCAAACAGCGCTTTTATGAGATCGGATCCCATGCCGGCCTCGGGGAACTCGATCAACTATTACATGGCGGCAAGATCGCTAATTGAAGGCTGCGTCAACGCTACTTTTAATCGTTTTGAAAAAGTCCGGATCGCCCCCCTCCGGGTAAACTGCTCCCATCCTGAAAAACCCTTACCCAAAAATTCATGTCCTACTCAATCCAGCACCTCAAGGAAACCGCCGAGATCGTCAGCAAGATCAACCCCGACGACTGTGAGAAATGCGTCAAGGAACTGGTGGGCATCCGCACCCGCGGCGGCCGGCTGTTCATCCTCGGCGTCGGCGGCAGCGCCGCCAACGCTTCGCATGCCGTGAACGATTTCCGGAAGATTGCCGGCCTCGAGGTCTATGCGCCGACGGACAACGTTTCCGAACTGACCGCCCGCACCAATGACGACGGCTGGGCCAGCGTTTTCGTCGAATGGCTCCGCGGCTCCCGGCTCAACAGCAAGGACGCCCTGCTCATTCTCTCGGTCGGCGGCGGCAACCTGGAAAAGAACGTTTCCCCCGGCTTCATCTCCGCCATCCAGCTGGCCAAGCAGGTCGGCGCGCGCGTCATCGGCATCGTCGGCAAGGACGGCGGGTACACCGCCACGCAGGCCGACGCCTGTGTCATCGTGCCGACGGTCAACGCCAATAACGTCACGCCCCACAGCGAGGCGTTTCAAGCAGTGATCTGGCATCTCTGGGTCTCCCACCCCGACATCAAGGTCAATCAGACCAAGTGGGAAAGCGTCGTCGGCACCAAGCCCTGAGTCCGTTCGTTCATGGGAGCGGCCTTGCGCCGCGACTTGAGTCTGTCCGTTTGCATGTCGCGGCCTGAATCTTCCCATCCCCAAACATGCCCGCCCTCCGCCCCGCCCTATTCCTCGATCGTGACGGTACATTGAACGTCCAGGTGATTCGCGAGGGCAAACCCTACCCTCCGCAAACGGTGGAGGAATTCCAGCTTTTCCCCGACGTGCCCGCCGCCTGCCGTGAGCTCAAAGCGGCCGGTTATGTACTCGTCGTCGCCACCAACCAGCCCGATGTCGGCCGGGGCGACCAGGCCCAGGCCGTGGTCGAGGCCATGCACGGCAAACTTCAGTCACTCGTGCCTGAAATTGATCGCATCGAGGTCTGCTACGATCCCGGCCGCGGCGAACCGTCGCTCCGCCGCAAGCCGGAACCCGGAATGATCCTCGACGCCGCGCACGCACTGGGTCTCGATCCCGCCCGTTCCTGGATGGTGGGCGATCGCTGGCGGGACATCGATTGCGGCCAGCGCGCCGGGCTCCGCACGGTCTTCATTGATTTTGGCTATGCCGAGGAATTGCGCGCTCCGCCCCACTTTACCGTAAAATCCTTCGGCGAGGCCGCCCGAATTATCCTTGCTCACTCTTAACCGCGAAAGCTCAATTCCTGCAATCAACCATGAAAACTCTGAACGACCTCAAGGTCCACATTTACGCCGACGGCGCCGACAAGGCCGGCATTCTCGATCTTTATGGCAAGTCCTACATCAAGGGCCTGACCACCAACCCCACCCTCATGGCCAAGGTGGGGATCAAGGATTACGAGGCTTTTGCCCGGGACATCCTCCAAACCGTCACCGCGAAGCCAATTTCGCTCGAAGTCTTCACCGACGAATTTCCCGAGATGCGCCGGCAGGCCGCCAAGATCAATTCCTGGGGCAAAAACGTTTACGTCAAAATCCCGATCACCAACTCCCGGGGTGAATCCTCCCTCCCCTTGATCAAGGAACTGGGCAAGGAAGGCGTTAAGCTCAACGTCACCGCCCTCCTCACCCTCAAGCAGGTTGCCGGGGTCGCCGAGGCGCTCAATCCCGCCGTGCCTTCCGTCGTTTCCGTCTTCGCCGGACGTATCGCCGACACAGGAGTCGATCCGATGCCAATGATGCGCGCCGCCGGAGCCCTGCTCGAGGAACAGCCCAAGGCCGAACTGCTGTGGGCCAGCGTGCGCGAGGTCATCAATATCTTCCAGGCCGACGAAACCGGCTGCCGGATCGTCACCGTCCCCCACGACATCCTCGGCAAGGCCGCCAAGATGCTCGGCATGGACCTCACCGCGCTCTCGCTGGACACCGTGAAGATGTTCGCCAAGGACGCGGTCACCGCGGGCTTCAAGCTGTAACTCCACAATCGCTTTTGCAGGCAGACTTCTGCATCGTGCGGAAGTCTGCTTTTTTTTAGCGCAGCCCCCCTTTCTTCGCCTGACGCGTGAACATCCTTTTCGTCAACTACGGCGATTTCACCGCGAATAGTCTCAACCACATTGCCGGCTTCGCGAACACGTTGCAGGCCCGCGGCCACGCATGCGTGGTCGCCGTTCCCTCCGGCAAGGAAACGCTCAGCGCCATCCCGGGTCCCCGGTTTCTGGCGGCCACGTTCACCGAGGTTCTGGCCCGGCCCGCGCTCTTTCCCGACGGCCGCAGCGCCGACCTGATCCACGCCTGGACCCCGCGCGAAGTCGTGAGGAAGTTCGTCCTGGCCTACCAGCGGCTCGTTCCTTCGCCCGCCCGGGTCATCGTGCACCTGGAGGACAACGAGGAATTCCTGCTCGAATCCTTCACCGGGAAATCCCTCGCCGAACTGCGCGCCGCCGGGCCCGCCGAGCTCGCCGCCCTCCTCGCCGACGGACTGCCCCATCCGCTCCGCCACCAGAACTTTCTGCGCGTGGCCGACGGTATTACCGTCATCGTCGACACCCTGCGGAAATTCGTCGCCTCCTACGAACCGGTGCAATCGCTCCCGCCTGGGGTGGATTTCACCCAGTATCACCCGCAACCGCCCGACCCGGCACTCCGGAAAAAACTGGGGCTGGACGACGACGAAAAAATTATCGTTTTCACCGGCGGCACGACGTTCGCCAACGAGAGCGAACTGCGCGAACTGTACGTCGCGGTGCATCAACTCAACCAGCGCGGCACCAAGACGCGTCTGCTGCGCACCGGTCTGGGCGCACCCGGTTTCGTCGGCAGCCTCGGGTTCGATTCCAAGCCAATCGTCCTCGACCTGGGTTTTGTCGAGAAGGCGCTTTTGCCCCGCCTGCTCGCCTTGGCGGACGTGCTCGTGCAACCCGGCCGGCCCGGTCCGTTCAACGACTATCGCCTGCCGTCCAAATTGCCGGAATTTCTCGCCAGCGGTCGCCCGGTCATTCTCCCAGCCACCAATATCGCCGGCCGGATGCGGGACGGCCATGACGCGCTTTTTCTCAAAACGGGGGCGCCGGACGAAATCGTCGGGCTCTGCCTCAAGGTTTTCGCGGACCCAGCGCTCGGCCAACGCCTCGGCGCCGCCGGTACCGCCTTTGCCCGCAAGCACTTCGACCTCGCGGCCAACACCACCGCGCTCGAAACCTTTTATCGCGCCACTCTCGGACGTCCGCCCCTGGCCGATTGGGCCCTGGCGCGCAATGGAGCCGCCAGCGAGCTCTCCTTGTTGCCACAGGTTTTGCAGAATCAAACCGCCGCTTTGCCGGCGGGGTCCGTCGCCGCCGAGCTGGCTGCCCAACTCGCCGATCTCGCGCAGCAGCTCGTCCACCTCGAGCGCGCGGCCGAAACCTACGACCTGCCCCACGCCGAGGTGACCGGCCGGCTGGCGGAAACCGAAAAGCAGCTCGCGGTGGCGGAAAAACAGATTCGCACGCTGGAGAAAGCCTTCGCGTTGACCCGGCAGCATGCTGCCAACCTCGACAAAGTTGTCGCCGAGACCCGGGGCCATGCCGCCAACCTTGAGAAAGTCGTCGCCGAAACCCGCGCCCAGGCCAGCCGCACCGAGAAGCGTTTTGCGATCAGCGAGAAGCTGCTGTTCTCCGCGCGCCACCAGCTGGAAATCCTCGAGGCCGATGTCCGCCTCACCCGCCAGCACGCCAACAATCTCGAAAAGTTGCGCGAGGTCCTGCAGCGCCGGATCCGCGAGCTCGATGCCCAGCTCTCCGATGCGGCACAGGCCCGGGACAACGCGCAGATGAAAATCCGGAACATGCAGGCCAGCTTTTCGTGGAAAGCCACCGCGCCGCTCCGTTACCTGCGGCGCAAATTGCTCGACCCCAAACCCCGCCGCAGCCAGTCCGCGGTCCCGACCGAACCGGGTGTTACTCCGCCCGCCAGTCCGATTCAGTCGGAAGAAACCACGCAAAAGGCCCCCGAGGTTTTCGCGAAATCCGAGGAAGGCATCTCCATCTGGCACAGCGTCGACCATCCCCAGAGCTGGAGCCTGCCTCCCCGCAAGACCACCTTGCGCGGCTGGTGCTTCGCTGACGATGGCCGGAAATTCACCGCCGTCCGGGCCGTGCTGCCGGATCGCACCGTCGACGGCACCTATGGGTTCAAGCGCCTCGACGTCCTGGCCTCGGTCCGAACCAAGCCGCAGGCCGAATACTGCGGCTGGAAAATCGAGGTGGATTTTTTTCAGGCCGACACCCGGCTCGATCTCGAAGCCGCCGATGAGAACGGTCTTTGGCATCATTTTTTTCACGCAGCCCTGCGCATCGGCGAGGGGTTCGGTCCGCTCGATCTGACTTCCTACGAGAAATGGATCGAAGCCTACGACCAGCCCACGCCCGATTCCCTGCGCCGCCAGGCCGAACAAGCCGCCACGCTCCCCCAGCGTCCGTTGATCTCGGTGCTCATGCCGGTCTACAACACGCCGGAGCGCTGGCTGCGGCGCGCCATCGAATCCGTCCGCGCCCAAAGCTATCCGCACTGGGAACTCTGCATCGCGGACGATGCGTCGCCGCAGGCGCATATCCGTCCGTTGCTTGAGGACTACGCCAAGGTCGACCGCCGCATCAAAGTCAGCTTCCGCGAAAAAAACGGCCACATCTCGGCCGCCTCCAACTCCGCCCTCGAATTGGTCGCGGGGGATTTCGTCGCCCTGCTCGATCATGACGACGAGATTCCGCCCAATGCCCTCTACGAAGTCGCGGCGGCCCTGGTCGCCCGGCCGGAGACGGATTATCTTTATACCGACGAGGACAAGATCGATGAGGAGGGCCGGCGCTTTGAACCGTATTTCAAACCGGATTTCCTGCCCGATCTTTTCCACGGGCAAAACTATACATCCCACCTCTCGGTCTACCGCACGGCGCTTATGCGCAAGGTGGGCGGTTTCCGCGTCGGGTACGAGGGCAGCCAGGACTGGGACCTCGCGCTGCGGATCATCGAGCAATCCCATCCCGGGCGCGTTTTTCACCTGCCCAAAATCCTCTATCATTGGCGGGCCATCCCCGGCTCAACGGCGCTCGTGCTCTCGGAAAAGAATTATTCCGTCGAAGCCGCCCGCCGGGCGTTGACCGATCATTTCTCCCGGCTGGGCCATGCGGTCGAGCTGCTGCCCGTTCCCGGCGACCATTGGCGCGTGAAATATGCCGTGCCCGCACCCGCCCCGCTCGTTTCGATCGTCATTCCCACGCGCAACAGCTTCAAACTCGTCCGTCGCTGCGTGGAAAGCATCCTGACCAAAACTTCCTATCCGAATTTCGAGGTCATCATCGTCGACAACCATTCCGACGATCCCGCCACGTTGGCCTGGTTCAAGGAGATCGCGGAGTGCGGCGTCCGGATCATTCCCTATCCCCATGCGTTTAATTATTCGGCGATCAATAATTTCGCCGTGCAGCACGCGCGCGGCGAATTCATCGGCCTGCTGAACAACGATCTCGAGGTGATCAACGGCGACTGGCTCGACGAAATGGTCAGCCAGGCGGCGCGGCCGGGCGTCGGTTGCGTCGGCGCGCTGCTGTATTATCCCAACGATGCGATCCAGCATGCCGGGGTGGTGGTCGGCCTGGGCGGCGTGGCGGGTCATGCGTTCCGGGATTTTCCCCGCGGCACCGCCGGCAAGTTCAACCGCGCCCGCCTGGTGCAGAATTATTCGGCGGTGACGGCCGCCTGCCTGCTCGTGCGCAAAGGCATCTACGAGGAAGTCGGCGGCCTCGACGAAAAGGAGCTGGCGGTCGCGTTCAACGACATCGATTTCTGCCTCAAGGTGCGCGCAGCGGGCTACCGCAACCTCTGGACGCCCTTCGCCGAGCTTTACCACCACGAATCGGCCAGCCGCGGCACCGACGATACACCCGAGAAAAAGGAACGTTTTCGCGGCGAAGTGGAAACGATGCTCCTGCGTTGGGGACCCGCGCTCACCCGTGATCCCGCGTACAATCCCAACCTGACGCTTGAGCTCACGGATTTCTCGCTCGCGGCCCCCCCGCGGGCCTGGGCTCCCTGAGTGATTTTTCTCCCCGCGAAACTGTTTTCCGCCATGGCAAGCTCTTCCCCCGACGAGGAATTGAAACGGCTGAAGGATCTTTTCGACGAAGCCACCCGGCGGGAGGCCCGGTTCCGCCTCGATGTCGCGCAGGATTTTCTCACCCGCCAGACCCTGGCCGAGACCCAGGTGAAGACCCTCGCCGAGCGCGACGCCTACATCCACCAGCTCCATCTCGAACAGCTCGCCGCCCGTGAAGCGCTGCAAGCCGCGCACGCCGATGTCGAGATTTTCACCTGGATGCTGCAGGAATCGGAAAAGGTCCGCAACCGCCTGCAAGGCGTGGAGCAATCCTGGTCGGGCCGGCTCAGCACTCCGCTTCGTTTGCTGGAAAAGGCTCTCAAGGGTTCCGCGACTTTCCCGCGCGATCTGCCCTCCGACGACTTTGTCTATCACCTGCATACTTCGCCCTTTCGTATCTACCGCGAGGATAAGTTTACCTTCCGCGGCTGGGCTTTTCTCCGGGACGGCAGAAAAATTTCAGCCGTGCGGGTCAGGATCAACGAGGGCATTTTCCCCGGTCGTTACGGGCTCCGGGAACCGGAAATCGTCGCCCGTCACCACCTGCCGGCTGATCGTCCTCCGCCGGGGTTCGAAATCGAATTTTCCACCACGCCCGGCCGCCATTGGCTGCGCCTCGAAGCGCAGGTCGAAACGGGCGAATGGCGCTCGATCCTGAACATGCCGATCTGGCGCCGCGCTATCTAGGGCGCCTTTAACCTGTCTGAATCCAAAACAAGGACGACGCCTGTCTGACAACGGAATTGGCTGCGGGCCCTAAATTTCCAGATGTCATCAAGGCAGAGGCCTAAACGTTGCCATGACCCACAGCATTAAAGAACCGCAGGAGCTGCAAAGCATCTATGAGCGGCGCTTTGACCGCATGCTCAACTATCGGTTAAAAGTCTGGCAGATCCTGGTGTCGGACTTCTTCCAAGGTTATGTTTCATCCGATGCGGTGGTGCTCGATCTCGGCTGTGGCTATGGCGAGTTCATCAATCATATCCGCTGCGCCAAACGATTCGCGATGGATCTGAATCCGCGGTCACCGGCCCACCTCGCCAAAGACGTGGAATTTCTTGCTCAAGACTGTTCCCAGTACTGGGCCATTCCGGACGCATCCCTGGACGTGGTGTTTACCAGCAATTTTTTCGAACACCTTCCGGACAAACTCGCGTTGAAAAAAACCCTTTTGGAAGCAGCCCGCTGCCTCAAGCCCGGCGGCCAGTTGATCGCCATGGGACCCAACATCAAATATGTGCAGGGCGAATACTGGGATTTTTGGGACCATTTTCTCTCGCTCACGGAAATGTCCCTGGGTGAGGCGCTGGAAAACAACGGTTATACCGTCACCCAAAGCATCAAGCGGTTTTTGCCCTATTCCATGGTCGGCCGCCCGCAGTTTCCCGCAAAGCTCATTCGTTTATATCTGCGGTTGCCGATGGTTTGGCGTTTTTGCGGCAAACAGTTTTTAGTGGTCGCTCAACGCAATGCGGCTTAGGACAAATCGTGAGGAATTTGAAGTAAGAACACCTCCGGATCACCCCTTCCGATTGGCGGCCATCGCACTCCCATTTTAACCCGCGGCGGCCAGCGCCTCGTCCCAGAGCCGGCAGTAATGGGCAAAGGCGCCGCGCGCGAGTTCCTGCTGCACCGCCACGGCCTGGCCGGTGGCGATCGCGGTCCGCAGAAATGGCTTGGGGCCGTGGAAGTGAACGATGCGCGCATCGGGATTTTCCCCCCAATACGGTTTCCAGTTCAAGGCGTTCGAAAGCGATTTCCAGCCGTGGCGGAAGAAGGTGCGGTAGGCGAATTGATCCAGGAGGTGCGTGCATTCGGCCATGTTTCTCCGGATGAAATCATCGAACGCCGCCTCCATCGGCCACAGTGCTGGCAGGCGCATCAGCATCACCCCGGAATTGATCGCCTCGAGATCCTGCGCATCGATCTCGGGCGCGGCCCCGAAAAACGCCCCGCGCAAATCGGGCCACAGGGATTCGGGATCGCCCGTGAACATGATGTCGCAATCCGTATAAAGCACCTGCTCGTCCGCCCAGCCTTGCTCCCGGCAATACGCCGGCACCTCCGTGCGCAAAAAAGCCCCGCCGGCAAACGAGATGAACGCCGTGTTCTGCGTTTCCACCGCCACGCGCCGGAATTCGTCCATCAAGCGCCAGCGGCGGGGCACCACGGTCACCCCGTGGGCAGCCAGCCACGCGGTCAGCGCGCAGGGGCTTCCGTCATAGAGAAAATAAGGTTCCAGCCGCGTGCAGCGCCAGGCCGTATGCACGGCCACTTTGATCATGTCCGAATAGGCGGCATAATGCGGGGCCTCTTCGTTGAGCGCGAAAAACCATTTCATGACAGGGCGCGCATGTTTCGAGGCGGCGGCGGGAAGATCAAACGATTTCACCCGGACCACGCTCCGGTTCGCCCGGGTCGCGAACCGCCCGAAATGCCTTGCCGGCCACGCCCTCGCTCCACGTAAACTCGCCGCTTGATGACGCCGCTCCTCCGCCCACGAGCTGTGATCTTTGCCCTCCTCTTCGCGGTCGCGGCCTCCGCCCCTTTCTTCACCTCCGCCGGCGCCAAGCGGAATCGTTTTTTCCTGGAGATCACCGCGACCACCACGGCCCCGGGAGCGGCCCAAATTTTTTATGATCTCGGCCGTGGCTTCAACGCGGAGGATTCCACCGCCGTCGCCTTCCCCGCCGGAGCAAAACCGGTAACCCTCCGTTTCGACCTCCCGCCCGGCTCCTACCGGGGCCTGCGTTTCGATCCCATCGACCGGGATGCCGTGGTCACGCTGGCCAATGCCCGCGTCGTCGACAAGGCAGGCACGATCCTGCTGCCGCTCGCGCCTGACCAGTTTCACGTCCTTCAGCAGGTCGCATTGCTCAATACCCGCGGGAGCGTCCTTGAGATCCACCCGACA
Organism: Opitutus sp. GAS368; assembly: GCA_945859965.1. Taxonomy (GTDB): domain Bacteria; phylum Verrucomicrobiota; class Verrucomicrobiia; order Opitutales; family Opitutaceae; genus CAMAPG01. The sequence continues at coordinate 22,209 of CAMAPG010000008.1, forward strand.
CCCGGCGCCTCCGATCCGAGCCTGGCCATCACGCTGCGGGAACCGTTCCGCCTCCGCGCCCAGATCGTGTCCCTGATCCTGGCTTCAGCCGGCGTCTTCTCCGCGGCCTTCCTGGGCTTCCTGGCGATGTGCGCCCTGCCCATCCGGCACATCGCGGCATCCCGGCTTGGAAAAATCATTCCCTGGAGCCAGTCGCATCCGGGTCGTGCCATCGCGCTGGGCTCGTTGCTCGCCGTCGTCGTCCAATGCCACCCGGTGATTTTTTTCGGCAAAAGCTTCGTCTCGCCCGATCATGGCGGCGCTCTGCTCTACGATCACTTTCCGGTCCTGCCGGGCTATCAGACCACGCTGTTCGAAAAGATCCACGGCTCCGACGTCGGCGCGCTGATGTTCTGGCATCTCTATTCCCCGGTCGTGGCACACGACGCGCTGTTTCGCGATCACGAGTTGCCGCTCTGGAACCGCTACAGCATGAGCGGCGTGCCTTTGCTCGGCCAGGGGCAGTCGATGCTGGGCGACCCGTTGAATTGGCTTTCGATCGCCACCCGCAGCGCGGCGTGGTCATGGGATGTGCGGTTTGTGATCGCGCGCTGGCTGCTCTGCTGCGGCTTGGGCCTGACGGTGTGGCTGCTCACGCGCCATCTGGCCGCATCCCTGCTCATCGCGTTCGGCGCCGCCTTCCTCGGGTTTTTTGGCTTCCGGCTCAATCATCCGGCCAACTTCAGCCTTTGCTACGCGCCCTGGATTCTTTTCGCCTGGGTGCGCCTCTGCCAGACGACGGCGCTGCGCCCCGCCCTGCGCGGGTGCCTGCTGCTGGTCGTCGCCAATGCCTGTGTGCTGACGAGCGGAACGGTCAAGGAAGCGTACCTGCTCGTGGCCTGCCTGAATTTCGCCGGACTGCTGCTGCTTTTGCTGTCCTCGGAGCGCTCCTGGTCCCACCGGTTCCGGTGGCTGGCCCTGACCGCCGGCAGTGGCGTGGTCCTCGGCCTGATCACCGCCCCGCTCTGGCTTTCCTTTCTGTCCACGCTGCAGCGCTCGACCACGATTTACGATCAGCCCGCGGCGTCGCAGGCGCCGTTCCCGCTGTTGATCGGATTCTTTGACGACCTGTTTTCGCGGCAAACGCGGCCCGATGAAAACGTCTACCTGCCGGCCATGAATTTTTTATTCCTGCTCGGCGTGCTTTGGGCGCTGGTTTCCCTGCGTGAACTCGCGGCCCGGCGCGCTTTTGTCGCCATCGGACTGGCCGCGCTCCTTCCCTTCGCGATGGTCTTCGGTTTCATCCCGGCCGCGCTGATCACCCGACTCCCGTTTGTCGCCCAGATCATCCATATCGACAACACGCTGTCCTGTCCGCTGATCATCCTGGCAGCGCTCCTGGCCGGCTTCGGTTTCAGCACTTTTTTCCAAAACCTGGGCAGTCCGGTCTGGAAACACCGGTTCGCGTTCTTCGTTCTGCTCCTGGGCGGACTCGGCGGACTATATGTGGTTTTCACGCACGCCGCACCCAAGAGCCTGTTTTTTACCGGCTACGCCTGGTCCCTGATCATTGCCCTCATCGCGCTGGCTCTCGGATTGCGGAGTGCCCACCGAAAATCCGATCCCGCGCTTTTTGCCGCCGTGTTTCTCGGCGGTTTTGTCCTCCTCACGTGGCGCCACGCGCAATACCTGGCCACGCCATTTGATGACTACGTGTTCAACCCCAAGATCCGCGTCGACCTACATCCGCCCTCCCCTGCGGTCGCGTTCGTCGATGCGCAACAAAAGGAGCCGTCGCGGCCGATCGGGTTCGGACTCAATTTATTTCCCGGCTATCACCAGATGATCGGCTGGGAGAGCATTATCGGCGTCGATGCGCTGGGCAACCGTACCTACGAGGAACTCGCGACGAGCCTGGGGATTGAACGCGTGCGCACCGCCGACGCACCCCTGCCCGAAGGCGAACAGACTCCCGAAATTCTGCCCGGCCTGAATGTGCTCAACGTACGTTACTACCTCGCGACGCACACGGCCCGTCCGCACCCCATTCCCGGTCTCAGCCTGCTCGGCCGGTTCGACCTCGATGTGTACGAAAGCGAAAAAGCGTGGCCGCGCGCCTTCTTCACCGACCGGCTCTGGCGCTACGATGATCCCACGCCCGAGGCGTTCGCCCGGCAGGTCAGGCACGGCGATCAACGCCCTTTCGCCGCCATCACTCTTCGCGACCCCTCGCTGCCCAAGTACACCGCAAAAATCCCGCCGGAGCTGAACGGGCGCACGGTGCGGCCGGCCCGCAACTATCGGCTGACCAACAACACGACTTCATTTGAAATCGACGCTCCCTCCGCCGGGGTAATCGTTCTGACCGAGACTTATTACCCGGACGAATTCCAAGTCACCGTCAACGGCAAGCCGCAGGACTATTTCCGCGTCAATCATGCCTTCAAGGGCATCACCGTGGCCGTGGCCGGCACCTATCGGATCCAGTTCGTCTATTGGCCGCATAATCTGACGCTTGCCCTCATCCTCGCCGCGATCGGCAGTGCTTTTTTCGCCGTGGTTTTCATCGGAAGCTTTGCCTCAGCCAAGACCTGATTCTGGGCGATTTTGACTTTCACCCATTAAGTGAAAGTCAGTTATCAGCCGCGTTTGAACAAAATGGTCATGAGACTGGGTCCGGCCTGCTGGAAGCAGCGCCAACAGATGGCAGGCAGGGGTTGGATCGACTTTTACTTAATAGGTAAAAGTCGAAGCGGACCGGCGGATCGATTTCAGCGCTTCGCCTTCGGGTCTTTGTCCCTTGGTGGTGAACCTTCGGTCTCCGAAAATCACGTCCATCAGCGGAATTTTCCGGTGATCGAACCCGGATGAGATTCTGAAATACCTTGCGGGTCGGGCCCTGTCCCAAGGTAAAGTCAGGGTGCATGATGTCGTTTCTTCGTCCCCGGGCGTGGGTGGTGGCGCTGCTTTTCGCCGTCGCGGTGAGCCTGCCTTTTTTTTCCACGGCAACCACCCAGCGGGAGATTTTTTTTTTCGAGATTACCCTTTCCTCCAACTCCACCGGCACGGTCCAGCTTTTCTACAATGTCGGACCTGGATTCAATGAGCACGATTCCGTCAGCCAAAGCCTGAACTCCAGCGCCAAACCGGCGGTCTTTCGTTTCAACCTGCCAGCCGGCACGATTCACGGGTTCCGTTTCGATCCGATCAATCGCGAGGGAACCGTCACATTTTCCGACGCCAAGATCGTCGATAAATACGGCGCGGTCCTGCAGCGCTTCGATCCCGCCCAATTTCGCGCCGCGAACCAGATCGCCCGCGTCACCCCGAAAAACGGCGGCTGGGAAATGCAGTCCGTCCCCGGCGCTTCCGATCCGAATTTTGAAATCATGCTGCACCAGCCGCTCCGGCTGAAGATCGGCCCGAAATATTGGATCAGGGCTTCGCTGGGCGCATTTTTCATCGCGTTTTTTCTGGTGCTCGCACTCGCGGCCCTGCCCGTGGACCGGATCGCCGCGTCGCGGATCGGCCGGATTGTGCCGTGGGCCCGGGAACATCCCGTCAAAGCCCTGCTGGGCACGGCCATCGTCGCGGTCGCACTCCAATGTCATCCCGTGCTGTTTTTCGGGAAGAGTTTCGTCTCGCCCAACAACGCCGTTTATCTGCTCTACAACACTTTCCCCACCGTGCCCGGCTATCACAGCACAGAGGTGGAGGATGCCCGGGGCGCCGACGTGGGGGCCATGATGTGGGCCCACCTCTATTGCCCGGTCATTGCCCGCGAGGCGGTTTTCCGGCACGGCGAACTGCCGCTGTGGAACCGCTACGATTTGTGCGGAGTGCCCCTGCTGGGCCAGGGCCAGTCGATGTTCGGCGAACCCTTGAACTGGCTGACCATCGCGGCCAACGGCGCCACCTGGGCGTGGGATGCCCGCTTTCTGCTGATGCGCGTGTTGTTTGCCTTCGGCACCGGTCTCTGTGTCTGGAGGCTCACCCGCCACCTCGGGGCCGCGCTGCTCCTCACGGGCAGCGTTATTTTCATCGGCTTCTTTGCCTTCCGCTACAATCACGCCGCGATCCTGTCGGTCTGTTGGGCACCCTGGGTGCTCGTGGCCTGGTGTGAACTGCTGGAAGCCCGCACCGCGCTGGCCCGCAATCTCAGCCTGATCGGCCTCGTCGCGGCCCATGGCTGCATGATGACCAGCGGCACGATCAAGGAAGCCTACATGCTGGCAGCCTGTCTCGATCTCGCGGGCTTCCTGCTGATAGTGCTCGCAGCGGCGACCTGGCGCGAACGCCTCGCCAAACTGGGGTCGGCCGCGCTGGCGGGACTGGTCTTCATCCTGCTCGCCGCGCCGCAATGGATGATCTTCCTCGATGCGTTAAAAAAATCGTACACCAATTACGACGTACCCGCCGCGGCCCAGCTGGCACCCTGGTATGTGATCGGGTTCTTCGAGGATCTTTTTTACCGGCAGTTGCGGCCCGACGAAACGCACTTCGACCCCTCCGCCAATTTTGTGATCCTTTTCGGCGTGCTCTGGGCCCTGGCCACCCTGCGAAAGAATTTCACCGACCGGCGTTTTATCGCGTTGCTTCTGGCGACGCTCCTGCCACTCGCCCTGGTTTTCGGCGCGATCCCGGCTTCCTGGATCGTGCGGCTGCCTTTCATCGCGAACATCATCCATATCGACAATACCTTTTCCTGTCCGCTGCTGGTGCTCATGGCCGTGCTCGCCGGCTTCGGACTGGCCGCGTTCATCCGGCAGATTCGCGAGCCGGGCAGCATTTTCGAATACGGCTTTTTCGTCCTGCTGCTCGGCGGACTCGCCGCGCTTTATTTCGGTTCAACGCAACAGCTGCCCAAGAGTGCTTTTTTTCACGGTTACGCCGCCGCCCTTTTTCTCGTGCTCCTGACCTGTCCCGTCGCCGCCTGGTTCGCCGTGCGGAAAAAGGTGAAGGGATTGTTGATCGCGATTGTCACCGGCGGCCTCGTGGTCCTGCTCTGGCGACACGGCCAGTACCTCGTCACGCCATTCGACACCTACGTCATGAATCCGCAGGTCCGGGTCGATTTGACTGCATCCTCTCCCGCCATTGCCCTGGTCAAGGCCCAGACCAAGGAACCTGCCCGCCCGGCCGGGATCGGCTACACACTTTTCTCCGGCTACAACCAGATGCTCGGCTTGGAGTCCATTTACGGAGTGGAGGCCGTGCGCAATTCCTACCTCGAAGAATTGGCGAAACTCACGCCGATGAAGAAAATATTCGATTGGATCGGTGGCCCGGTTGAACAGGACGATATCAAGGATGCCTTGCCCATGCAGGATCTGATGAATGTGCGTCACTATCTCGCGGCGCATCAACCCACCCCGCGCGAGCTCAACGGCCGCCGGTGGCTGGCGAGCCTCGATCTCGATGTGTATGAAAGTCCCACGGCCTGGCCCCGGGCTTTCTTCACCAATACGCTCGCCACCTACCAGGAACCCGCCGATTTCGTCCGCCTCACCCTAACCGGTGATCACCGGCCGTTCGCGGCGGTCCAAGCCAAGGATCTCCCTCGGTTGCCCGACGCGCTGAACCAGCTGCCGAAAAACAAGGCGGCCCGCATCGTCACACCCGCGTCCAACTACCGACTCACGACGAATACCACCGGTTTCACCGTGGCAGCGACCGAGCCCGGCATCGTCGTGCTCACCGAATCATATTATCCCGGGGACTTTCAGGTAATGCTCAACGACGAGCGGGCGGATTACTTCCGGGTCAACCACGCCTTCAAGGGCATTTATCTGCCGCGGCCGGGGGTTTATCATGTGACCTTCCGCTACTGGCCGGAACGGCTGACGCTCGCGCTTTGGCTCTGCCTGGCGGGAGTGTGCCTCGGCGCGGCGGCGCTCGTGCTCGACTGGCGTTTGCGCCGTCCACCCCCGCCCGTCGCTTGAGATGCGCTTCAGCCTAAAGCCGTGGCTGGATCTGCGGGCAGGTCTGCTGGCTCTGGCCCTGGCGATCGCGGCGGCCCTGCCGCTCATCACCAGCACCCCACTCCGCCGGGATTTCTATTTTTTCGACGTCAGCCTCACCTCCGACTCGTCCGGCCTGACGCAGCTGTTCTGGAACACCGGCCAGGGGATGAACGAACGCGAGTCGTCCACGCAACCGTTGCGGATCGAGCCAAAGCCGCGGACTTACCGCTACATGGTTCCTTCCGGCAGGTTCGTTGGCTTCAGGCTGGATCTCATTGATCGGCCGGGCCGGTTGAGCCTGACCCGGGCGCGTCTGGTCGACCGGCGCGGACACCTCATCCACGCGTTCCAGCCGGAGGACTTCAAACCCGGGCATCACGTGGGCCGGCTCGTGATCGAAGATAAAACCCTCATTTGCGAAACGACCGTAGACGCTTTCGATCCGATTCTCGATCTTCCCTTGCGCGAGCCGATTGTTCTTCCGGTTGAGACCTGGATGCGATGGAGCGCCGCGAAACCGGTTTTTATTCCCGTCCTCTTGTGCGGATTGTTGCTCAGCTGTCCCTGGCTGACCACCCGCCTGGGAAAACGCCTGAAGCCCATGAGCCGGTGGCTGAGGGGCCGGCCCCGCACCACCCTCCTGCTGGTCGCGACCGTGACCGTTCTGATCCAGACCTATCCAGTTGTTTTTTTCGGCCGGAGCTTTGTGTCGCCGAACAATGGCTCGCTCATGCTCTACGGCCGCCTTCCCACCGTGCCCGGCGCGACTCAGCAGGAATATGCGGAGACCATGGGTTCCGATGTGGGGGCCATGCTCTTCAATCATGTTTATTATCCCATGGTGCAGCGCGAGGCCTTGCTGAAGCATGGTGAGTTGCCGCTTTGGAATCGCTACAGCCTGGGCGGCCTGCCCTTGCTCGGACAGGGACAATCCATGGCCGGCGATCCCTTCAATCTGATCACCGTGCTGGCGAACGGAAGCTCCTGGGCCTGGGATCTGCGGTTTTGTCTCGCGCGCTGGCTGTTGGTGGCCGGCTTGGGACTCGCGGTCTGGATGCTCACCCGTGACCTGATGGCGGCGATTCTTGTCACCATCGGCGGCGGATTTCTCGGCTTCTTTCATTTTCGCATCAACCATCCGGCCAATTTCAGTCTCGGCTATTCACCGTGGATTCTCGTCGCCTGGATCGGACTGATCCGGGCCGGCAGTCCTCGCCGGCAGGTGGGATGGCTCGGCCTGCTCTTCTTCGCCAACTGGACCGAGTTTTCCAGCGGAACTCTCAAGGAGGCCACGGTCCTCATGGGCGGCCTTAACTTCGCGGGCTTGCTTTTGGTCCTGCTGACACCTGCCGCCGCAGGGCGCCGCGGCCGACTGCTGTTTTTCGCCGGCCTGACGGGTGGCCTGCTCGTGCTCCTCGCGGCTCCCCTGTGGATGTCATTTCTTTCGGCGCTGCGCCATTCCGTGACCGCCTACGACATCCCCCAGGCTCAGGTGTATTCGCCCGCCCAGTTGATCGGGTTGTTCGATGAGATTTTCTTCCGGCAAAAATGGCCTGAGGAATGGGTCGTTGCGCCCGCACTCAACGGCCTCTTCTTCATCGGCGTCCTGGCCTGGCTGGTCAGTCCCTCGGCCTGGCGCGGTGACCGGGCGGGTCTGGCTCTTTTACTCGCCGCGGTACT
>CAMAPG010000009.1 GCA_945859965.1 Opitutus sp. GAS368
ACGTGGGGCGGTCGCAAGCTGGGGCGGAGACTGCAGGACTTGGGCTACACCTCGGTGCCGGCTGCGAGTACTTGCACGGAGATCCTGCGCCGCGCCGAGCGGCTTAAAAAAGAAGGCCACAACGGGCCGGTGCAGCGCTTTGAACGGCAGCTGCCCAACGAGCTCTGGCAGATGGACCACAAGGGCGACTTCGCCACTCAGTCCGGCCAGCGCTGCCACGCGTTGACCGTGCTCGACGACCACAGTCGCTACAACCTTGTCCTGGATGCCGCCGCCAATCAGCGCACGCCGACGGTGCAGGCGGCCTTGCAGGTCGCCTTCGAGCGCTACGGTCTGCCTGAGGCGATTCTCTGCGACAATGGCGGGGTGTGGAGCCAAGCGGAGGCCACCGGCCACACCGCTCTCACCGTCTGGTTGTTGCGTCTGGGCGTACGCGTGCTGCATGGCCGGCCCTATCATCCTCAGACCCAAGGCAAGGAAGAGCGCTTCCACCGCACGCTCAAGGCGGAGCTGCTGAGCCGGCACACGTGGCGCGATATTGCGCACTGCGCGGCGGAGTTCCCCCGCTATCGCCAGCGCTACAATCACGAGCGCCCTCACGACGCTTTGCAGGGCGACACCCCGTCATCGCGTTATCGCTCAAGCGTGCGCGCCATGCCCGCGCACCTGCCGCCCTTGGAGTATCCCGGCATGGACGTGCGCTTCGTCCTGTCCAGCGGCCGCATCACCTTTCGCAACCAAACCTGGGCGATCGGCGAAGGCTTCGCCTCACTGCCCGTCGGCCTGCGGCCAAGCCCGCAGGCCGACGGGCAGTGGGAGGCTTACTTTGGCTCCTTCAAACTTGGCCTGCTTGACTTCACCCTCCCGCCTTCCCCCAAACATCTCACCCGCCGCCTCTCTTCCCTTCGTTCTCCAACTGATTAATCCACCTCAGTGCTACTAACCAAAGTGTCACCCATGTCTCCGTACACTTGTTACCCTTGTCTTAGGTCCAAACAGGGGACGACCGCCGCTACCACTAGACCGCGGCTGGCTCGACCGGCTTCACCAGCTCGGGCTTGGGCTTGATCAGGAAGAAGATCGTCGCGCAGACCAGGATGACGCCCACCATGGTGAGGAAGAGCTTGCTCAGATCGATATGGGCATCGCGCAGGGCTCCCCCCGCGTAAATGCTGAGTCCGCCGATGACGCAGGCCACCATGTTCAGGATGCCGAATCCCGTGGCACGATAGCGTGGATCGGTGATCATTGCCAGGATGGGCATCATGTTGGTATCGGTGAAGACGCGGAAGAAACCGTACGTCATGATGCCGGCGATGATGACCGTCATGGACGACGTGGTGGCGAGGAAGAAGACGCCCACCGCCGCGATGCAAAGGCCGATCGCGGGAAGGAGGATGCGGGCGCGCGGGTTTTTCTTGCCCCATTGGTCCGCTAGGGCGCCGCCGACAATGGCGCCGGTGAAGCTGGCGATATTGAGGTAGAGCGTGGCGTTGAGCCCGGCATTGCCCTGGGTCAGCTTGAAATGTTCCTGCAGATAGGTGGGCAGCCAGCCGACGATGCCCCAGCCGGCGATGCCGAGCAGGCCGTAGGCGGCCACGACCATGAGGAAGGCACCGCTGCTCATCAGGCTCTTCAGCGCGGCGAAGAAGCCCACTTTTTCCAGGGCTCCGGGTGTCGCGGAGGCGGCACTGCCGGGAATGGTTTCGCGGGGGGCATCGCGCAGCAGGACGAGCAGCACGAAGGAGTAAACGATGCCGAAGATGCCGAAGAAATAGAACGGATAGCTCCAACCATGGCGCTCGGCAAACCAGCCGCCGATCCAACCCATGCCTTGGCCGACCATCACGCCCGCGAGGTGAATTCCAGTGGCGAGCGAACGCGTGGAGCCGCGGTGATAATCCGCGATCAAGGCGAGCGCGGCGGGAATGTAGCACGCCTCGCTGATGCCCATCAGGGCTCGCGCCAGGAGCAGCTGCTCATACGTCTTGGCGTGGGCGGTCAGCCACGTGACGAGGGACCAGACGAACAGGCTGACAATGATGACCCGGCTGCGGCTGAACCGGTCGGCAAGGAAACCGGCGAACGGGCTCAGCAGCCCATAGACCCAGAGAAAAATCGTCGTCAGAAAGCCGAATTCCGCGTTCGTCATCGGAATCGCCGTCACGACCGACTGCCGCATCGTCAGCAGCATGTTGCGGTCGAGGTAATTCAGGAAGCCGACGACAAAGAGCAAGGCGACGGCCAGCCACGCACGGAAAAGGGACGATTGGGGAAGAGTCATGAGGTACGAGTGCGACTGATTTGAGTTACGCCGCACAACGGGGGCAGCGTGGCGTTGTAACAGGCAAAGTGCCTCCAAGGTTTACTTAGCTGTCTCTGCCAGCGTCCAGCGCATATTTCAAAATCTGGCGCGGCGACGCCCTCGTCGCCGGGTTCGCGCATCGATCCGGTACTGGCCGTTTTATTGTGGGAGGGGCTTTATGCCCCGACTTGTCGCGGGATAAACCCGCTCCCACATTTAATTGAAGGCCAAGACCACCAAGTTGGATTGCTTCCTCCGTCCCCGAAGGCCGGCCATCCCTCAGCCAGAAATTTGAAACCGTTTGGATTCTCCATGTAGGAGCCTGCGTGCAGGCGATTTTCCGCGGTCGGGGTCGTTCATCGCCTGCAACAGGCTCCTACAACTGCCAATCTCGGCTCAGCTTTCAGGTTTCAAGTCTCAGGTTTCAGCTTTCTCTTGCAAGCGCGCCCACTCAGCTCGCGGGCCGGATCTTGATGAGCAGATCCTTGCTCTCCACCGTGTCACCCAGCGCGACATGCAACTCGGCGATCACGCCGTCGCACGGAGCGTAGACGGTATTCTGCATTTTCATCGCCTCCATCATCAGCAGCTTGTCGCCCTTGGTCACTTTTGAGCCAACCGAGACCGAGAGCGTGGCGATCAGACCGGGAATCGGCGCGGCGATCTGCGTCGCATCCGCCAGATCGGCCTTCGGCCGGGCCTTGGTCTTGGGCGCGACGGTCTTGTCGACAATGAACGCCTCACGCGCGATGCCGTTGAGTTCGTAGCTGACCGTGCGGCGGGCATCCTTGTCCGGCGGACTGATCGAAATGAGCCGGATGATCAGAACCTTGCCCTCCTCGATGTTGACGGAAATTTCCTCCCCGACCTTGAGTCCGTAGAAAAAGGCGGGCGTGGGCAGCACGCTGACATCGCTGAACGTTTGCTGGTGCTTGGCAAAATCCGCGAAGACCTGAGTGTACATCAGGTGGGAGTAGAGGTCGTCGTCCGAAGCGGGTCGCTTCAGTTTCTCCGCGAGATCCGCGCGGGTTTTCGCCAGGTCGAGCGCGGGGGCCGTCGAAGCGCACCGGCCGGTTTTCCTGAGGCTCGCTTCGTAACGCGCCCGGGCTTCCTTGTGCCGTTTTTCGCCGAGGACCACGCGCGAAACCGGCTCCGGCCAGCCGCCATCGGGCCAGCCCAGGCCGCCCATCATCATGTCGATGACGCTCTCGGGAAACGGCATCGATCCGGGCTCGAGATTGACCACATCGCCCGCCTTGATGCCGCGACTGAAAAGAAACAGCGCCATGTCGCCGACCACCTTCGAGGACGGCGTGACCTTCACGATGTCGCCGAAAAGCTGGTTCACCTCGGCGTAGGTGCGCGCGATCTCCGGCCAGCGGTGGGCGACGCCCATGGAGGCCGCCTGTTCCTTGAGATTGGTGTATTGGCCACCGGGCATCTCGTGGTGGTAAACCTCTGCGGAGCCGGTCTTCGGCGCGGTGTCGAAGGGCGCATAAAACACCCGCACCTGCTCCCAGTAATCGGAAAACTCGTTCAGCGTTTGCAGATCCAGCTGCGTGTCGCGCGGTGTGTGCTGCAAGGCGGCCACCACCGAATTGAGGTTCGGCTGGGCGGTGCTGCCCGACATCGAGGCGATGGCGAGGTCCACCACGTCGACGCCGGCATCGGCGGCGCGCAGGATGCTCGCGGCGGCGATGCCGCTGGTGTCGTGGGTGTGGAAATGAATCGGCAGGCCGACTTCCTCCTTGAGCGACTTGACGAGCTTCTGCGCGGCGTAGGGCCGGCACAGGCCGGCCATGTCCTTGATGGCGATGAAATGGGCGCCCATCCGCTCCAGCTCTTTCGCCAGCTTGACGTAATACTTGAGCGAGAATTTATCCCGGCGGTCGTCGAGAATATCGCCGGTGTAGCACACGGCCGCCTCGCACACGGCATGCGTTTCCTGCACCGCGTCCATGGCCACCCGCAGGTTGGGCAGGTAGTTGAGTGAATCGAAAATCCGGAAGATATCCATGCCGCTGGCCGCGGCGTGTTTCACGAATCCGGCCACCACGTTGTCGGGATAGTTCGTGTAGCCGACCGCGTTGGCCCCGCGGAAGAGCATCTGGAAACAAATGTTGGGCACGCGGGCGCGCAGCTGGCGCAGGCGTTCCCACGGATCCTCGGAGAGAAAACGCATCGCGGTGTCGAAGGTCGCGCCGCCCCACATTTCGAGCGAGAACAGATCGGGCGTCCGGCGGGCGAGGGCATCCGCGCAGGCGAGCATGTCGTAGCTGCGGACGCGCGTCGCCATCAACGACTGGTGGGCATCGCGCCAGGTTGTGTCCGTGACGAGCAGGCGTTTCTGCTTCGCGGTCCACTCGGCGAACTTCTTCGGCCCGAGCTGCAGCAGGCGCTGGCGCGTGCCGGCGGGAGGCGCGGTGTGCCCGTCGTAAGCCAGCGCGGGAGGAGCCGTGAGCGCCTTCTCGGGCCGGTAGCCCTTGGCGTGGGGGTTGCCGTTGACCACGACATTGCCGAGAAAATTGAGCAGCTTGGTGGCGCGATCGCGGCGCGGCTTGAAGGTGAAAAGCTCCGGCGTCGTGTCGATCAGCGTGGTCGTGGCCTGACCGCTGCGGAATTGCGGGTGGGCGATGACGTTTTCGATGAAGGGAATGTTCGTCTTCACGCCGCGGATGCGGAATTCGCTCAACGCGCGCCGCATACGCTGCATCACGACCTCGTAGCTCGGCCCGCTGACGATCATCTTGACCAGGAGCGAATCGTAGAAGGGCGTGATGACCGCGCCCGAGTAGCCCATGCCGCCGTCGAGGCGGATACCAAAACCGCCCGGCGAGCGGTAAGCGAGGATGCGGCCGTAATCGGGGATGAATTTGTTTTCCGGATCCTCTGTCGTGATGCGCGCCTGGATGGCGTAGCCGTTGCGCTGGATTTCCGCCTGCGGCGGCATGCCGACTTCCGGTGAGTGCAGGGCGTGGCCCTGGGCGATGAGGATTTGCGCCCGCACCAGATCGAGACCCGTGATCACCTCGGTGACCGTGTGCTCGACCTGGATGCGCGGGTTCATCTCGATGAAAAACCACTCATGCCGGTCGAGATCGTAGAGAAATTCGATCGTGCCGGCATTGTCGTAGCGCACCTCGCGGGCCATGCGCGCCGCGGCGTTGCAAAGTTCCTGCACGATTTTGTCCGGCAGGCCGTAGCTGGGCGCGACTTCGATGACCTTCTGGTGGCGGCGCTGCACGGAGCAGTCCCGCTCGTGGAGGTGAATGATGTTGCCGTGCTGGTCGCCCAGGATCTGGACCTCGATGTGTTTCGCCCGCGGAATGTATTTCTCGAGGAAAACCGCCGGATTGCCGAACGCGCGGCCGGCCTCACCCTGCGCCTCGTCGAGCAGCGCGGACAAGTCGCCCGCCTTGTGGACCACGCGCATGCCGCGGCCACCACCGCCAAAGGCGGCCTTGATGATCAGCGGAAAACCGATCGTGCGCGCCACCTTTAGCGCCTCCTCGCGGTCCGTGACGGGTTCCTCGGTGCCGGGCAGGGTGGGGACGTTGATTTTTTGCGCGAGGGCGCGCGCGGCGGTCTTGTCGCCCATCATATCGAGCAGTTCCGGACGCGGCCCGACAAAGACGATTCCGGCCCGCTGGCAGGCACGGGCGAACTCCGCGTTCTCGGAGAGGAAACCGTAACCAGGGTGGATAGCGTCGACGCCTTTTTCCTTCGCGATGCTGACGATGCTTTCAATGTCGAGATAGGCGGCGACCGGGCCCTTGCCCGAGCCCACCTGGTAGGCCTCGTCCGCCTTGTAGCGGTGGATGCTCAGACGATCCTCCTGCGCAAAGATCGCGACCGTGCGGAGGTCGAGTTCGGTGCCGGCACGGAAGATCCGCACGGCGATTTCGCTGCGATTGGCCGCCATGAGCTTCTTGATCGGCCGAAGCGCGGGTGACGGGGAACGGGGGGGATTGGCTGGTGGCATCGAGGGTGAAACGGCGTTTTACGGGGAATCGGTCCGAAGGCAAAGCAGATTACCGCCGCTTGCCAGCTCGCGTGCCAGCTCCGGAATCAGCCGGGCAGGAAGAGGATGTGAGGAGAGGGAATGCATCGGGAACCAACGGGGTACAGACTGTCTGTCTAGAGGAAGACTCAAATGGACTACATTTTACTCATGCTGGCCGCAGTGTTGCTAATCCTGGTGGTCTTTATCGTAATTCGCGAGCCGTCGAGCGCGCACGCGGATCAACCGCCCAGCGACAAAGGGATTACGCCGCTTGAACCGGCGGCAGATCAACCTGTGCCGACGAAGCTGAGCATCAATTCATCGGAAGCGGCCTCAAAAGGGCGAGTGGAGTAGGCGCCGCTAATCAGCATTTTTCGAATGGGCCAATGATTCCCTAACCGTTTCTGTGGCTAAGAAATCCGAGATCTGAATTTAATGGCAGCTCCGCGTTATCCTGGCGTCAAACAAAACCAAACAGACACTAGCGGAACGGATGGTGGTCAGGGACGACCGCCGCTACCTCTCCAAGCTCACATCGACAGTCGAATCGAAGACCGTTCCCTTGATCCGCCGGACGTGTTGAGTCGGACCATCCACGGTAAAGACGATATCGATCCGACCCGAGCGCTGGTCGGGAGACGCAGCCTGGTACCGATAATGCCACTGCGAACGGGTTTCGACCGGGAGCATCTCCAGCGGCGCGCCGAGCATGTTTTTCAGATCGGAGGCGGTAAACGGAGGCGCTGCGTCGGGGCTGTCGATTTTTTCATTGAGGGTGGAATGGGCAGTGCGTTTTTTGCGATCGATCTCGGCGTGACCCAGCGAACGCAGGAGCGCCAGGAAAAGGGGCTTGGGGAAAAACGCGAAGAAGCGTTCAGGTAAAATGACGCGTGTCAGCTTGTGCTCGACGTAGATGAAATCCGCCGTGAGCTCGTGGTCCCGCGGATCCGCCGTGGGCGGCAGGCCGGCCTTGATCCAGTGAAAATGCCAGCGCTCGGCCACGCCCGTACGCTGGCGCGATTCCGGCACCAGGCGGAAAAAAGCCATGTCTTCATCGAGCAATACCGGCGTTTTGCAGGTGAGCTTGAGGCCATCGCGGACATCGGCCTCGAAATAACGGTCAAACTGGGCGAACTGGCGCTTGAGTTCGAGCAGCCGCAGATAAATGCAGCCAGACGAGCACAGGGCGAAAAAAGCGAGCAGGAGAACGGCGAGGGTCCGGCGCATGGCTTCAGGGAAGGATGCCGGTTTGGAGCGCAGGGAGGGAACTCCGCCTCCTTACTTCTTGATAAAACGGAGGAGGTAGACGAACAGCAGCGCACCCGCCACGGCGAAGATGAGCCGGCCGATGAAGCCATAGGCTGCGATTCCGACCAGCGAAAAAATGGATCCGCCGATGAACGCGCCGACGATGCCAACGATCATGTTGCCCGCCAACCCGAAGCCCCGCCCTTTGGTAATGAGGCCGCTGATCCAGCCGGCCAGCCCGCCGATGAGCAGAAAGGTCAGGAAGTACTGGAGCGACATGCAGTCGGGCGGCGGTGACAGACCGAGGATTACTTCTTCGGCGTAGCCGCGAGCGGCTGGTTGAACTCCATTTTCCCGACCAGATCGATCAATCGCTGGCGGAGGAATTCATCCTCCTCGGCGGTGGTCTTATTATAAGTACTCCGCTTGAGCACCCGTTCGGCGAGTTCCGTGCTCAACACAAAAATATAACCGTCGCGGACGAAGATCAGGTTGCCGCGCTTGGCCACGGCCGGGGTGTCACTACTGCCCGCCAGCGAAACCCGGTCGGCAAACATCGAGCCGCCGGGCAGCAAGGTGTAGGTGAGCAGCGCTCCATCCTGCAGCGTGGGCAGGTAGCGCGCACTTTCCACCCGGGTGCCTTTAAAACGCTGCTCGAAATCCGGGTACACGTACGTTTTGAAAAAATAAATCAGGTATTCCTTCGTTCCTCGGGTCGAAAGTTCCCACCGTTGCGTCGCATCTTGGGCGAGCGCCGCGATGCTGACGTGGATATTGAAGGCGTCCTGGAAAGTGACGACGTCCTCCGTGTCGTTGATCACTCCGCCCAGTTCCGGCAGCACCGGAATCGGCACCTTGAAAGCCTTGGTCGGTGAGATGTACGTCTGACCACTGACCTTGCCCACCAATGGCTTGCTTTCGGATGACTCCGCCTGGGTCAAGGTGACCAGAAGGGAAAAAACAAGAAGGAGCTGACGTACCATGATTATAAGACAGCTAACGGGGGTGAACGTGCCGGAAAGGTTAGGTGGGACCGGCGCCCAGCTGCAACCAAAGAGGAACGGGAATCGCTTCGGCGCGAACTTGAGCGGAGATGCCCGCCGCCTGCAAGTGTTCCAGCCAGAGGGCGCCGTCGTCCGGTAACCGCCCCCGCAGCAGGGCCCCGATTTGCTTCCGGCGTTGCTGAAAACAGGCGCGGATCAGCTGTTTGGTCTCCGCCGTGAAAACGAAGGGGACCGGCTTTCGCACCAGATGCAGGAGGTACGATTCGATGTCCGGCCGCGGAAAAAAGCAGGCCGCCGCGACTTTGTGCCCGGGAGCAATGTCATAGGCCGCCTGGAGAAAAATAGAAATGGCGCCGAACGATTTGGTCCCTGGCTGGGCCGCATAGCGCTGCGCCGCCTCCTGTTGCAGCATGAGCACCATCCGGCTGGGCAGGGGGCCGGACAGGACCGCATCCATCCACGGGGTGGAAATGGCGTAGGGCAGATTGGCCACCACTTTGAACCCGGAAGGCGGAGCGGACAAACCGGCCAGAGGATGCTCAATCGCATCGCCTTCGAGCACATGGCAGCGCTCCGGAAACCGCGGCACCAGCGAGGTTGCGATATGATCGTAGAGAACCCGGTCGCGTTCGACTGCCCACACGTCAGCGCCCGCCTCGAGGAGGGCTGAGGTCAAGGTCCCCAGTCCCGGCCCGATTTCCACCACGGTGTCGCCCGGGACCACTTCGGCCAACGCGAGCGATTTCCGGACGATGTTGCCGTCGACGAGGAAATTCTGCCCGAGATGCCGCTTGGGCTGATGGCCGAGCTGGCCAAGCAGATCGCGCGTGGCGGTGGGGGACAGCGGCATCAGAGGGAACGAAACGCACTGATCAGCGCAGCGGGATCGGGAGCCTTCATCAAGGCCTCTCCGACCAGCACCGCCTGGGCGCCGGCCGCCCGGGCCCGGGCCGCATCGTGAACGGTGAAGATCCCGCTTTCGCTGACGGCGATGACCTCGCGTGGAAATTGGGGAATCAGCCGTTCGCTCAAGCCCAGGTCGGTCTTGAAGATGGCCAGATCGCGATTGTTCACGCCGATGATCCGGGCGCCATGTTTTACCGCCCGGGCCAGCTCGGACTCCGTGTGAATTTCGAACAGGGTGTCGAGACCAGCCGCCTGGGCGGAGGCGAAAAGCCCGGCGATTTCCGCATCGGAGAGCGCGCGGACGATGATCAGGATCGCGCTCGCGCCCGCTTCCCGGGCCTGCCGTACCTGGATGGGATGGACCATGAAGTCCTTGCGCAAGCAGGGCACAGCCGGGGGTTCCTTGCGAAACAGGGTGGTGACCTCCGCGAGATCGTCCAGCGTGCCGCCGAAAAATTTCGTGTCGGTGAGCACGGACAAGGCGCTCGCCCCGGCGGCCCGGTATTTGAGGGCCTGAGCGGGAGCGGCGATCTCTGGAGCGATGTTTCCCGCGGAAGGGGAACGCCGTTTGATCTCCGCGATGACGCCGAGCTTGCCATCGGGCCGGCGCAGCGCGGCGGCAAAGGAGGGCGGCTTGGGCAGCGCCGCATTCAGTGCGGTCAATTCCTCTTCCAGCACCGGGCGGAGCAGCGCGGCAATTTCCTGGCGCTTCCACGCCATGATCTCGGTGAGTTTGTCGGACATTCGGCCCACGGAACACACGGAACACACAGAAGACAAAGCCGAAAATATTTCCGTGTATTCCGTGTATTCCGTGGGCAGCTTGGTTCCATGAGCGCGATCGATGACCTGAGAAAAACCATCGCCCGTCTGCGCGGGCCCGGCGGATGTCCGTGGGATCAGGAACAAACCCATGCCACGCTGGTGCGCTGCCTGATCGACGAGGTCAGCGAGTTGATCGACACGATCGATCGCCAGGACCTGCCGCACATGCGCGAGGAACTCGGCGACGTGCTGATCCAGGTCGTGTTTCATGCCCAGCTGGCCGAGGAGGCCGGTCAGTTCGACCTCGAGGCGGTCGCGCGCGAGGTGAACGAGAAACTCATCCGCCGCCATCCCCACGTGTTTGGCGACAGCAAGCTCGCCACGTCCGAACAGGTGCTGGTGCAATGGGACCAGATCAAAGCCCAGGAGAAGGTCAAAAACGGCCAAACGGCCTCACCTTCGAGCCTCTTCAAAGAACTTCCACCGCGACTGCCGGCCCTGATGCTTGCGGAAGCGGTCTGGAAGCAGATCGAAAAGAAGCAGCTGCCGGCCGAGGGGATTGTCGACACCGCCCAAGTGCAGGCTTTGGGCCAGCATTTGAGCGAGGAATCGCTGGGGCGGATGCTCTTCGAGATCGCCGCGGCGTCCCGGGCCAATGGGCTCGATCCGGAGGGTGCGTTGCGCCTGCATGCGACCGCAGTGATGAAACAGATCGAAGGTAGCGGCGGTCGGGACGACCGCCACCCGTAACGCAATGGCGGTCGGGACGACCGCCGCTACCATGTCCGAAACCCCTTTGTTCGCTGTCCCACCGGAGATCCTCGCCGAATGGTGGACCCCGTTCGGCGATTATCTCGCGAAGGAACGGCGCTATTCCGCCTACACGTTGCGCAACTACCGGCAGGCCTTTGTCGATTTCTACCGCTGGCTCCAGGCCCGCGGCGCCTGGGCCCAAGGCTTCGACGCGCTCAGCCCGCGCGACGTGCGCGACTGGGTGATCGAGCGGCAGCGGGGCCTCGAGAGACTTTCCGCGCTCGATCGCCGGACGCTGCACAATCATGCGTCGGCCTTGCGCGCTTTCTTCAAATTCTGGGTGCGGCAGGGACGCGTGCGGAGAAATCCGCTGACCGGGATGCCGTTGCCCAAACTGGAGAAACGGCTCCCGCAATTTCTGACCGAAGACCAGATGAAGGCGCTGCTGTCCGGCCCCCAGCGATTGCTCGCGAACCAAAGCCTGGATGCCTTCACCGCCTGGCGGGACCGCCTCGCCATGGAGCTGCTTTATGG
This sequence comes from Opitutus sp. GAS368, assembly GCA_945859965.1. GTDB lineage: Bacteria > Verrucomicrobiota > Verrucomicrobiia > Opitutales > Opitutaceae > CAMAPG01. Next base: position 11,519 of record CAMAPG010000009.1, read on the forward strand.
CGGCGGCTTGCGCGTCAGCGAACTGCTGAACCTGAATCATGGTGACGTCGACCTCACGAATGGCGTCGCCCGCGTGTTCGGCAAAGGCCAGAAGGAACGCCTTTGTCCGCTCGGAAAAGTCGCGTTGGCCGTGATGAAAAAGTTCACCGCGGAATTCGCGCGGGATGCCGGGCCTCAGGCGGCGGTGCTGGTCAATCCCAACCAAAGCCACATGACCGTGCGCGCATTGCAGTTGATGTTAAAGCGCTACCTCGCGCTGGCCGGCCTGCCGCTGGATCTCACTCCGCACAAGTTGCGGCACAGTTATGCCACCCATCTGCTCAACGCCGGCGCCGACCTCCGGCTCGTCCAGGAGCTCCTCGGCCACGCCAGCTTGAACTCGACCCAGATCTATACCCACGTGAGCGTGGCACGATTGAAGGATATTTATAACAAGGCGCACCCTCGGGCCTGATGATTTTAACCACAAAGGTACGAAGACACAAAGAAAGCCAGGAAACAGGACCAAGCCAGCGGATCGGCCTTTGTCCCTTTGCGTCTTTGTGGTTGAAAATCCGAGCGGGTCAAAGACCCGCCCTCCCTCAGATCAGCACGGTCGCTTAGCTCCTTCGCTACTTTGTGTTCATCCTGCGCGCCGTACTGTTGCCCGCGGCATCGTAGAGGACGATTTCGAGGCTGGTCGCGTCCGCCACCTTCGCGAGAGGGATTTCGAGGACGAACGTTTCCTCCCGGCCGTCGCGAATGCCGTCGCGCGGTTGCTCCACCAATTCGCGCGGTCCGTTGTTGAATCCAAACTCCACGCCGTCGAGGAGCGAAAGCGCATCGCGACCGCGCACCGTGACGCGCATCAGGCTGCCGGCGCGCTCCACTTTCGCCTCCAGGATTTCCGGCGGCGTGCGGTCAATCACGAGGTCATCCGTTTCGAAACTCGCCGTCAGGCGATCAGCGACCGGGCGCGGTGCCTGTTCGGCGGCGACCAGGCGCGTGAAATAAATCCCCTCGGGCAGATGGGAAATATCGAACTGGGCGTAGGAATCGTGCGTGCCGACGGCGATCTCCGTCCAGGCCGTCTCCCCTTCGCGCCGCAGGGAAAAGGTGTAGGTAAGCGTATCGTCATCCGCATCCGTGACCGACCACAGCACCACCTGGGTTCCGGGTTGCGGGGCGATCTGGCTGTTTAAAAAAGCACTTTTCTTTTTCTCGGCCGGGACGTCGCCGCCCGAACCCGTCGCCGAGGTGTGACTGAGCAACTGGCTCAAGGAGACGATCAACGGGGCGGCCGGCTCCGCCGCCGGAATCAAGCCGTAGTTGGGCGAAACCAGGCGGAAATCCGCGAGGGCCGGCCGGCGATTCTGGGGCAGGTGGAAAATCGTCGCCTTGTCGATTTCAAGGCCGTCGGGCACCGCCGCGGTTCCCGTGGTTTCGGGCAGTTCCAGCCGGAGTTTCACATAGCGTCCGCGCCGGTCCTGGCCACGCCAGCCGCCATCGGTGACCGCGAGCGGCGACCAGATCGTCCAGCCTTCGAGTTCATCGCTGCCGAAATTGGTTTTGATCGTCAGTTTCAGCTGGGCGCTGTCGATCGAGCGCAGGCGGTTGAAACGCACCGCTCCCAACGTGGACGGCAACCCGAGTTCCAGCCGGCGCGTTTCCGCCTGGCGCGCGCCCTTCGCATTGAAGTCGAGCAAGGCCAGACCGGGGGCGTTGTTCTTCAAAATCAAAAAACAGCCGGGTGAGCCCGCGAGCGGCGAGAGCCCGTTGAGTTGCGCCGCGCTGCTGCCGGCAAAGGTCAGGCTCAGGCGGGAGGGCAGATGATAGCCAAGCACCTCGCCACTGTCGCCTCCGGCCACCACCAGCATGTCGCCGTGCCGGGCGACCCGGTAAAAAGCCAGATTGCCGCGGGACACGAGTGTCTCCGGGAAACCGTTGGCGGGGAACCAAACGAGCGTGCTGCGGCCGGAAAATTTTTCCGTGGCGGCCGCGATGGGCTCCGTCGCATCGGTGACCGCCCTTTCGGATTTCGGCCGGTTGATGCGCGCTTCGCCCGTGTTGCCCGCAAAAATGAAGGTCGCGTAGAGATCGCCATTGGGCTGCGGCAGGAGGTCCGTGACTTCCGCCTCGCGGTTCTCCTGCAGAATGAGCGGCGTTCCTCCCGCCGCCGGAAAAACGTAGAGATTCGCCTTGGGCGCGGACCCGGCAATGACGCGACCATCGGGGAAACGCGCCAGCCGGCGGACGTTCCGGTCGCGAATCTCGCCAAAGGAAACAATGCCCTTTTCCGCGAGGAGCTTATCATCGGAAATCTTGTCCGGATTCAGGCCGGCCTTGGCGAATTTTTCGAGATCAACGCGATAGATGCGCCCTGGATTGCCCGTTCCCACCAAGGCAAAGCGTTTGGGCGTTGCGCCTTCCGTCTTCGCCTCGTCGACCAGCAGCAGATCGAAGATCGAATCAACCGGCAGAGCGACGCGGGCAACTACTTTACCGTCGCGTACGAGGGACAGACCGCCTTTGGGCGAGGTGCCGACCAGCAGGCTCCCGTCCACCAGGCGGCGAAGCGCGAAAACTTGCGGATCGGCGACGGTCGCAACTTCGGTGGCGGTGTAGCTCTTTCCGGTTACATCGAGAGTGACTTCGAAAATTTTTCCATCCGGTCCCGAACCCACCAGCCAGCGGGCAGCGTCTGTGGTGGGTTCCAGGCACCACAATAAGTCCGCCGGTATCGCCCCGGTTAATTCCGTGAGCACCGGGCCAGCGACCAAACGGCCGTCCGAACGCGTGGCGAGTCCCTTCAGGTTCCGACTCGGGACATCGCGAAAAAAATCGACTTCGACTTTTTTGGAAAGCGGCTCAGCGACGAGGCTTCCGGCGGCAAGGCTGAGAACAAGGAGGAGGGAAGACGGACGGAGGGAGCGGAGAAACATGATGAGTCGTGGTTGGCATCGCTTGCGCCGCTTACTCGACCGCCTGGAACGAACGGCTGATTCGCGCGGGCAGCAATTTGCCGGGAAGAAGATGCGTTTCCCAGAGCGGCACCAGCGCGTCGCTTTTCTGATAGCGGGCCTCGTCCGCCGTGCGCGCAATGCGTTCGAAGGAGCCGGGCATTTCGAGGGTGGGGGAATTCTGATCCGTAAAGATGGGCGATTTCTCGACCACCGCCAGGTAGAGACCGTCCGTGCGGCGATCGTCCCGGATGGCGGAAAGATAAGCGTCGAAACTGCGCAATTGGGCCACCGGAATTGAACGCGACCGGCCGCTGAGGTCGTCGAGCATCCGGCCGGAGGTCAGCACGACATCGAGGTTTTTTCCCACCCAGCTGGCGTCGACGGTGAAGGACACGTGGTTGCGGTGCGCCTCGCCCTGCCAGTCGCGCCAGGAGAGGGTGGCATCCACCTTTTCGCCGATATGGGCGCTGGTCCGAGAAAGCTGAAAGGAATCGAGGACGGCGGTGGGATTCTGCTCCAGTGGTTCGATCGTAAAACGCACGTGATCGGGGAAGGTTTTCTCGTAGGGATTCTGCAGGTTCGCGGTCAGGCGCTGCGTGAATTCGCCGACGCCCTGGGCAAAAGCCTGCGGGCCCGAATACAGCGTGCGGGTCGCGAGGGCTTGTCCCGCGGGGAAAGCCACGTCACTGCTCAGGCGGAATCCCCCGGTAAGGCCGGCGTCGTTCGAACCGAGAATCGCCTGGGCCACGCCGGAAGCGACCAGCGCCGGGGTCAGTTGCGACTGGCGCACGACGGAAAAGCGAAGCGTGCGGGGATGTTCGCTGTTCGGCGAAACAACGACCTCAACAGGGATCATCGCGGGACCGGGACCGAGCATGCCGCTAATCGCCGAAAGCCGGTCCTGCACAATCGTGCCGATGATCGGCCCGGTATTCGCCACTTTCACCGAAGTCAGGTTGGACGGAAGAATCGTGATGATCTCGGCGGCGCACATCGGAAGCTCGACATCACCCAGCGACATCAGCGGATGGCCGAACGCGGTGACGTGATTGCCATCGATCCGAGAAACCGTGCCGGTTCCCGCCAACGTGACGTCACCGATCGCTAGGGCCACGGCCACGGCGGAGCCGGCCTGCAAAGGCGCGGAGGAAAAAGAGGAAGGGGAGCCTGAACCCAGGCTGCCACCCAGCGCGGTGGAGTTGACCCCGAGGGCGGCAAACTGCGGGGCGAACAATTCCGCCACCGCCGGGCTGAGTCCGGTCAGCGTGAAGGCCGGCTGCATCGCCTTATAGGGAGCATTGTCAGCCGGCGGGTGCGTGGAAACGAATCCAGGCTGCGAAGTGACCTTGGCTTCGACCTCCACCAGATCGGCCGCCGGGGTGAAGCCGGCATAACGCACGGTTTCGAAGCGTTGGATCTGATAGCTGAGCGCGCCGACGAGCTTGCCGTCGATGTAAAGCGGACTGCCGCTCATGCCGGCGACCGCGCCCATTTTTTGGACGCGTGAATCGGTGAGCTGGCAGAGAATCATTGATTTTCCGGGCCCGAGGGCATTGCGCACCACGCCGGCCACTTCCACAGTGAACGGCTCGACCTGCGTGCCTTGGAAAACGGTCCAAACCTCACCCTTCAAGCCGGGCTTTACTTCATCGAGCGGGAAGATCGGGGCATTGACCGGCTGGGCCTTCAGGGTGGCGAGCCATCCGGCGGAAAAAACCACGAACAATACGCGGAAAAAAGTTTTCATTTTATCATCGTTCTCCTTGGGGGGGGCTAAAGATCGCGGATGGCTGAGCTCATGACTTCGCACGCCCGATCGACGGCGGCTCCGGCATGGGCGGTGCTGAGAAAAGCGGTTTCGTAAGCGCTCGGCGGCAGATAGACTCCGGCGCGCAAACAGGAGTGAAAGAAACGGGCGAAGATTTTCGCGTCGGCTTGCAACGCGGTCGCATAATCGCGGACCGGGGTGGGCGTGAAAAAGAGCGCGAACATCGAGCCCGTCTGCGGCACCTGCGCCGCCAGACCTTTCGCCCGGCAGGCCGCGAGCAGGGCATCGCGGACCTGGCGACCGAGCGCATCGAGGCGGGGGTAGGGATTGCTTTCATCGAGCAGCGTGAGGGCCGCAATGCCGGCCGCCATCGCGAGCGGGTTTCCGCTGAGCGTGCCCGCCTGGTAGACCGGTCCCTCCGGCGCGAGGAAGTCCATGACGTCGGCCCGGCCGCCGAAAGCACCGACCGGGAGGCCGCCGCCGATGATTTTGCCGAGCGTGGTGAGATCGGGTGTGATTTTTTCGATTTCCTGGACTCCGCCGCGGGCCAGCCGGAACCCCGTCATCACTTCGTCGAAAATCAAAAGCGTGCCGTCGCGGGAACAAAGCCCGCGGAGAAAGGTGAGAAAACCGGGCTCGGGCAGGATCAGGCCCACGTTGGCCGGATAAGGTTCGAGGATCACGCCGGCGATCTTTCCTGGATTGGCCGCAAAGGCCGCCTCCAGCGCCGCACGATCGTTGAAAGGGAGAACGATTGTTTCCTGCGCAAACGCCGCGGGCACGCCGGCGCTGTCGGGATGGCCGTGGGTAAGCGCGCCCGAGCCGGCCTTGATGAGCAGCGAATCGGAATGCCCATGGTAACAGCCGGAAAACTTGACGATCTTGTCCCGCCGGGTGAACCCCCGGGCCAGGCGGATGGCGGACATCGTCGCCTCGGTCCCGCTGTTGCACATGCGGACCTTCTTGATCGAAGGGACGAAACGGACGATCAGCTCCGCCATCTCCACTTCATAGGGATTGGGTGTGCCGAAGCTGGTGCCGTTTTCGAGGGCAGCGGCGATGGCCGCCTTGATGCGCGGATGGTTGTGGCCGTGGATCGCGGGCCCCCAGGTGCCGACAAAATCGATCAGTTCGCGGTCATCCGCGGTGATCAGTGTAGCTCCGCGGGCGGCCTTGACGAAAAACGGCGAGCCACCGACAGAACGGAAGGCGCGGACGGGGGAGTTGACCCCGCCGGGGATAAGTTGCCGGGCGCGGGTGAAAAGGGCTTCGGAGTTTGAATTCGACACAGCGACTACGGGAAAAGGCCTGATGGTTAGACCATGGATTTTTCCGGAATGTCCAACTCCAATCTCACCGTTGCGCCGAATATGGTGATGCAGCGCATCTACGGGCCTAAAATTGTTTTCGGCGAAATTTTCTCCTCAGCGAACAGCCGGAAATTGCGGGGGGCATTTTGGACTCAAGGTAGGGCACATCCTCCCTCCTTCGCCAAGCCTACGCGGGCTCAGGCCGGATGAGCCGTTCGAGTGCCCGGCCCGTCGGGGACGACTCGCCCTACCTGTGCTCGATGACGCTGTCCGTCTAGGAGCTGTTTGGGAATTCGGCTCTCCGAGTAGCGAAAGCCGTGAGGCTTTCGTCCGAACCCGAAACGCTCATCCCCCTTAGCCAGGCCTTCGGAGGACAGGCGCGTTTCGCTACGACAAGCTAAAGCAACCGGCATTTCCCAAACAGCCCCTAACTCACATATTTTTGCACGATCGGGATGCGGCGGCCCACGCCGAAGGCGAGCGGCGTGATTTTCAGGCCGGGCGCCGCCTGCTTTCGCTTGTACTCGTTGAGATCGACCTTGCGCACGACGTCGTTCACCACGGCTTCCGCAAAGCCCAGGGTGGTCAAGTCGCGCCGCGAGAGGCCTTCCTCGACGTAGCCTTTGAGAATCGCGTCCAGGACATCGTAGGGTGGAAGGCTGTCCTGGTCCTTTTGATCGGGCCGCAGTTCCGCGCTCGGCGGCTTGTCGATGCTCGACTGCGGAATCGGCGGCACGAGCCCGGCCCGGCGGGCATCGGCGTTGATCCAGTTGGCCAGGGCATAGACCTGGGTCTTGAACACGTCGGAGATGACCGCGAGTCCACCGGCCATGTCGCCGTAAAGCGTGCAATAACCCACCGCCATCTCGCTTTTGTTGCCCGTGGTCAGCAGCAGCGAATGAAACTTGTTCGATAGCGCCATCATGATCACGCCGCGCACGCGGGCCTGGATGTTTTCCTCCGCCACGTCGCGCGGCAGGCCCTGGAAGGACGGCCCGAGGGCGTTCTCGGAGGCGGTCACCGCGTCGGCGATCGCGATCGTGTCAAAACGGATGCCGAGGTTCTGTGCCAGGATCCGGGCGTCGTCCCGCGAATGCTGTGAGGAAATGGCCGAGGGGAGGGAAACGCCCACGACGTTCTCCGCGCCAAAGGCCGCGACCGCAATGACTCCCACCACGGCCGAATCGATGCCGCCGGACAGCGCCACGAGCGCCCGCTTGAAACCGCTCTTGTGGCCGTAATCGCGCAATCCCAAGGCCAGCGCGCCGAAAATATCCGCCATTTCAGGCTGGTCGAACGTCGGCGCGATGTCCGGACTGGCATTCGCGGCAGGAATTTTTTCTCCCGCAGCCCGAGCCGAGGCTGTCGCACCCCGGGCGGTGGGAACGGTCACGACCCGCAATTCTTCCCGAAAAGCCTCCAAGCCGGCGACCACCCGGCCTTGGGCATCGGCCACCAGACTGCGACCATCGAAAATCAGCTCATCGTTCCCGCCGACCGCGTTCACATAAACCACCGGGCAACCGAGGTTGCGCGCGGCATCGGTGACGAGGGTCTGGCGCACTCCGCCTTTCTCATTGTGCCAGGGACTCGCGGAGAGGTTGACCACGAGGTCGCAATGTTGCGTCGCAAGCTGCTTCAACGGATCGAGGCCGTGATACAGCCGGCGGGTGCTGATCATCGGATGCGTCCAGATGTCCTCGCAGATGGTGAGGCCGATCCGGCGACCGGCATGCGTGATCACCGTCGGCTGGGCCGCCGGCTCGAAATAACGGTCCTCATCGAATACATCATACGTCGGCAAAAGGCATTTCCGGGCAATCGTCGCAATCTGGCCGCGATGACAGAACGCCACGGCATTGTAGAAGGGGCGGCCCTCGCCGCTGGTGTTGGTTTCAACGGTGCCGATCAGGGCCGGCACTTCGCCCAGGCTGGCAGCGATCTGGCGCAGGGAATCCTCCACATCGGGCACAAACCGGCGCTTGAAGAGCAAATCGCGCGGCGGATAGCCGCAGACAATCAGCTCGGGATAAATCACCAGCTCGGCGCCTTGCGCGACCAACATGGTATACGCGTCGAGGATCTTGCAGCGATTGCCGGCGAGATCGCCAACGGTGGGATTGAGCTGGGCGAGACCGATGCGCATGACAGTAGTGGAATGGACGACACTGAACTCCTTTCCGGATTCTGACAACTCGCAAGCAGGAGACGGTCACTCCAGCGTTTTTGGCCACGAAAAGGCACGAAATGACGCAAAAAATACCGCAAGCCAATCCAGCGGATCGGAGGTTTCTTTCGGGTCATTTCGTGCCTTTTCGTGGCCAAAAATCCGAAATTAAATCCTGCAGGATAAAACCGGTTCATCGAAGAATCCGGTTGGACACGGCGGAGGGACTTGCTCTGATGGGCGGCCCGTTCCGCTTTGGGACCACCCCCTTTCCCATAATTAGCATGATCAAAACAAGCTCCTGGTGTGCGGTATTTGCCGTGATCGTCGCCGGTTTCCCGGCGGCTTTCGCGCAGACACCCCTATCGACGCTGACGCTCGAGCAAACGTTGCGCACGGTGGAGCAGGTCAATGTGAACGTCCTGCTGGGCCGGGAAGCGGTGGCCCAGGCCGTCGAGCAAACCCGCCAGATCAGGGCAGGTGTGCTTCCCGACGTGTCCCTCAGCGCCCAACAATTTCGCACCAAGAGCGTTTCGCTGCCGAAGGGCGTGCCGACCCAAAGCGGCGCCAGCAATCGCTTCTCCACGGCGCTCGATGGGGCTTACAACATCCTCGATCCGCGGGGCCTGTCCGCCACCCACGCCGCCCGGGTCGGGGTCCAGGCGGTGAAATACGACTACCGCGCCGTCGTCCAGAACGTCCTCGCGACCGCGGCGGAAACCTACTTCTCCCATTTGCGCAATGTTCGCCGCATCACGGTGCTCGATGCCAATGTCCGGCGGGCCCGCGCCCTGCTCGATCTCGCGCAAAACCAAGCCGCGGCCGGGGCGGCGACCAAGATCGACGTCACCCGCGCCGAGGCCTTGCTGGCCCAGGCGCAGTTCGCGCGGTTACAACAGGACACGACGGTCTATCAAACCGAGCTGCTCTTGAAACAACTGCTGGATTTCGACACCGCCGGGCCTTTGCACCTGGCTGACTTCACCGTGCGCCGCGAAATCAGCGCCGAATTTACCATCGCGATGGAACGCACCGCTTTCGAGGATCGCGCGGACTGGCTGCGGGGTCAAAAAGCCCTCGAGCAGGCCAAACTGAACGTCCAGACCGCCCGCTTCGAACGCCTGCCGGTCCTCGCCCTGAGCGGCCAGTATGGCTACGTCGGATCCGAAGTTTTCTCCGAAGGAAAGAAATCCGCCTGGTTTGCCGGCGCCATCATCAGCGTCCCGGTCTTCGACGGCCTGAGGAGCAATGCCGACAAGCGCCTGGCCCTTTCCCGGCAGCGCGCGGTGGAAGTCCGTCAGCGCAGCCTCGAACTGCAGATCTCCGCGGAACTGCGGCTGGCCACGCAGAATGCGAGCTCCCGCTTCGCGCAGATCGAAGTCGCGGGCACCAGCCTTCGTCTGGCGGAGGAGGAATTGCGCCTGGCCCAGGTCCGCTTCGAACAGGGTGTGGCCGACAACCGCGAGGTCATCGAAGCCCAGAACCGCCTGGCCCTGGCCGGAGACAGCTTTAACGAGGCGATTTACCAGCTCAACCTGAGCCATCTCGAGCTGGCCCGCGCCAAGGGCGACGTGCGCAAGATCCTCGCGGAAAAAGCGAAATGAAGCGTCCCGCCTTGATTCTGGCCTCCGCCTCGCCCCGCCGGCGGGAATTGCTGGAGCAGATGGGCGTAACCTTTGACGTCATCCCCGCGGAAGTCACCGAGCACGAGGATCCCGCCTCCGATCCCCGGAAGATGGTGGCGCACAATGCCGCGCTGAAAGCGGATTGGGTCTCCGCCCGTCATACTGACACCGTGGTGCTCGGGGCCGACACGACGGTTTTCATCGACAACACCGTGCTCAACAAACCGCGCCACCTGGACGAAGCGCGGGCGATGCTGAGGCGGCTCAACGGACGCACCCACACGGTTTTCACCGGGCTCGCCTTGCGGCGGCAACGCGACGGTCTCCGCATCGATGAAGGAGTCGCGAGCGAGGTGACATTCCGGTCGTTCGACGAAGCGACCATCGAGGCCTACCTGAAACTCGTACCGGTCCTGGACAAGGCGGGAGCCTACGCGATCCAGGAGCAAAGCCACCTGATTGTGGCAGGTTATACCGGCTCTTTCACAAATATCGTCGGTTTACCGGTCGAAGTGACGAAACAAATTTTGACGAAGTGCGGTCTCCTCGGCTGAATTCCGACGTCTTAATCATCGAATGAGTCCCACTTTATCCCCTCCGCCCGAGCGCCCGCGCCGCCATTTTGCCGTGCCGCGGCTCTCAGCGGATCCCGAGAAACGGTCGGTTCAGGTGGGATTGCTCGCGACGATCCTGATTCACGTTTTACTGATCCTTTTGCTTCCCAAGTCATTACGGAATAATCTGGGCGGACCACTGCACCCGGTGCAGAAAAGCAGTCCTCCGCAGTTCAATATCGAACTGGCGCCGGAGACGTTCACGGCGCCCAAGGCGCCGCCGCCGCCGATCAAATTCGTCGAAACCAATCCTGACGCGCCTGACAACGTCCCGGACAAGACCAAAAATTTCGGCGCGCAGAACCAGCAGGTTGCGCAGGAAAAGCCGACGCCGAACGGCGAAAGCGACCGCCCCGCGACCGAAGGGGAAAAAGACCTGAACAGTAGCCAGATCGTCACCGGCCGGCTGAGCGAGCCCAACAAACCCCACGATTCCGCCCCGCCGGTCGAAACGCCGCCAGTCACCGCCAGCGCCACCCCGGCCAAGCGAGAGCAAAATCCATTGGCGGGCTTTGAGAAAATCGAAGGGAAGGACGAGACGGCTTTTGGCAGCAACATCGCCAAATTTTCGGAAAACGCCGAGGCGGTACCGGAGAAGGTCGAAGGCGCTCCCAATGCCCACGACACGCAAGGCACCACTTCACCCGCCGTGCAGATCGACCCGAAAAACCCCCAGCCCCGCAAGGTGCTCGAACGCAATGTGCGCCCGGGAATCATCGCCGAGAACAAGGTCGGCACGGCCAATATCGGTCCCGTGGCCTACGACGCAAAGTGGAGCAATTACGGCCAGTACCTCCAGAAGATGATCGAGGCCATTCAGATTCGCTGGGAAGATTTCATCCGGGTAAGCCGGCATTACCCCCAGTCCGGCACCAGCGTCACCGTTACCTTTGTGATGAACTCCGAGGGCAAAATTGTGCGGCTGCGCACGGTCGACGGCAACGCCGGCGACCTCGCCTCGAACTGGTGCGTGACCGCCATCAACCCCAACGAAGGGTTTTCTTACGGAGTGTGGACCGATGACATGATCGCCGTGCTGGGTCCCAATCAGGAACTGACCTTCACGTTCTTCTATCGGTGAGCGCGCTGGCGGAGAATTTCTGGTCAACGCTGCCGCTCGGCCGCGGGGTGCAGCTTCTCCACCGTGACGCGAACGGCGTCGCGGCCTTCGCCAAACCCGCGGGTGTGCTCTCGCATCCGAATGTAGCGGGCGACGAGCCGCGCTCGCTGCTGACCGTGCTTTACCGGCTGGAGACCGAGTGCTACGAATGGACGGATGCCCCCGGCGGCGTCCGGCGTCTCTGGTTGCTCAACCGCCTCGATTCCGCCACCTCCGGCGTGATCCTCGCGGTGAATAACGGCGACCTCGCCGCCACGCTTCGCGCCGGATTCAAGCGCAAGCAGGTCCGGAAAGTCTACCAGGCCCTGGTCTTCGGCGCCCCGCCGCATTCGGCGCAACTGTGGCGCGACCTGATCGCGGTCCAGAAGAAGGGCGGAAAAGTCCGCAGCAACGTCACCGCGGGCAACATTCCCGCCGAAAGCCGCATGAGTGTCGTGCGGGTCGGGCGAGGGGAGCCCCGGCTGGCGCTGATCCAATTGGAGCCCCGCACCGGCCGCAGTCACCAGCTCCGGGTGCAATGCGCCAAGCGCCACCTGCCGATCGTCGGGGACCAAACCTACGGCGATTTCGGCCGGAACCGCGAATTCGCGAAACGGGCCGGAACGAAACGCCTTTTTCTCCACTCGCTGGAAACCAGTTTCGATTACGAATTCCAGCGCCGCCAGCACACCTTCGCGGCCAAGGCCCCGCTGCCCGCGGAATTCGAGTCCATCCTGTAACGTGCCCCGCCTCCGTTCATCGCCCATCACTTACGAGCGAACTTTCACCTAATAGGTGAAAGTCGTCAAAGTGAAGACGTTGCAGGGTAAACTCCATTTTTCCTCTGTCAGCGAGGGCCGACTTTCACTTAATGAGTGAAAGTCCCTCCGGATCGGAATCGGCAAAAAAGCGGTTGTCGCGGGAGGGAAAGCCGCGAGGCTTCGAGGGATTACCCCAGTTTTTTCGGCCCGATCGAACTGTTCACCCATGATCCTTCCCAATACCAATCGTCTCACCGCTGCGCAATTGGCGGAGGTCACCGCGATCGTCGCGGAGTTCGGCTGCAAGATTCAGCCCATCATCGGCACGGTCCGCACCATCTATGCGATCGTGGGCGATGAACGCGACGAGCTGATGATCAACCGGCTTGAAGGCTTGAGCTACATCGACCGCATCGACCGGATTCAGTCGCCCTTCAAGCTGATGGACCGGCGCTCCGATCTCGCGAGCCATCGCATCACGCTGGGCGGAGTCACCCTCGGCGAGGAGCTCTTCATCATCGCCGGGCAATGCACGATCGATCCGAAGAATCCCAATTATTTCTATGAAACCGCTGCCGCGATGAAGGAGGCCGGCGCCCACGTGCTCCGTGGTGGAGTCTGGAAACCGCGCACCAATCCGTACTCGTTCCAGGGCGACGACAAGTCGCTGGAGATCCTGATGGAGGCGCACCGCCGCACCGGCCTGCCCGTCGACGCGGAGGTGATGGACGAATCCCAGCTCGAGCGCGCGCTCGCCGCCGGGGTGCACATGCTGCAGGTCGGAGCGCGCAATGCGCTGAATTATTCGCTGCTGCGGGCCATTGGCCGCGCGGTGGCGGACCGCACGACGGTGGTCCTGCTCAAGCGCAGCCTGCACATGGGGCCGTTGAGTGAATTCATTTCCGCCGCCGAATACATCGCGGCGTTCGGCAATCCCAACATCATCCTCTGTCCGCGCGGCACGTCGCCCACGCTCGACGGTTACCGCAATCATCCGGACGAAAGCATCACGCCGCTGTTAAAAGAAAAAACCTGGGCGCCCGTGGTCGTGGACCCTTCGCATTCCGTCGGCAAGGCGCTCTACGTGCCCGCCTGCGCGCTCGCCGCGGTCGCGTACGGCGCAGATGGCCTTTGCATTGAGGCGCATGTCAGCCCCAGTCATGGCATCGGCGACGATCCGAAACAAGCGCTGACACCGAAGGTGCTGACCGAGACCATCGCCCAGGCTAAGCAGCTTTGGGCGCTGCGACGGGGGAAGTAGGCCGGGTGGGGTGGCTCCGCTGTTCCATCGCCGGAGGCTTGTCATTCTGAGCGTAGCGAAGAATCCAGTGAGATTTCGCTGCCAGCTTCGACGTTATCCAAGTGGATTCTTCGCTACGCTCAGAATGACAAACCAAGAAGGAGCCTAACTAGGAGCCGCTTGGGAAATGCCGGTTGCTTTAGATTCTCGTAGCGAAACGCGTGAGCGTTTCGGGTTCGGACGAAAGCCTCACGGCTTTCGCTACTCGGAGAGACGAATTCCCAAACAGCTCCTAGAGCAGATTCAGCTGCGAATCATCCGCCGGCGTCACCGTGATCTTCTTCTTCGGTTTGGCCTGCGGCTGCGGGGAGGGCAGAGACACACTGCTGTCATCGCTTTCCAGTTTGGCCAGAATCGTTTTGGCGCGCTCGATCACGCTCAACGGCAAACCGGCCAGCCGCGCCACCTGGATGCCATAGCTGCGGTCCGCGGCGCCGGGCACCACCCGGCGTACAAAGACGATCTCGTCATTCCATTCCTTCACCGCCACTGAGAAATTGCGCAGGCGCGGGAGGTGCTTTTCGAGCTGGGTGAGTTCCTGGTAGTGCGTCGCAAACAACGTGCGCGGGCCGCGCTCGGCGTCCTGGTGCAGGTGCTCGACCACCGCCCAGGCGATGCTCAGGCCGTCATAGGTCGAGGTGCCGCGCCCAATTTCATCGAGGATGATCAGGGAACGGCCGGTGGCGTTATTGAGGATGTTGGCGGTTTCGTTCATCTCGACCATGAAGGTCGAGTTGCCCCGCGCGAGGTCGTCGCTGGCCCCGACGCGCGAGAAGATCCGGTCCACGAGTCCGACGCGGCAGGACTTCGCCGGAACCCAACAACCGACCTGTGCCATCAGGGTGATAAGCGCCACCTGACGGATGTAAGTGGATTTGCCCGCCATGTTCGGACCGGTGATCAAGGCGAGCTGCGCATCGTCGCTGGCGAGCAGCGTATCGTTCGGCACAAACGCCGCGCTCGCGCCCCGGGCGGTCGCGGTGTCGGGAGCCCGCAGCATCTGTTCGACGACCGGATGGCGGCCCTCGGTGATTTCGAGCACTTCGCTTTCATCCAGCACGGGCTGGCAGTAATCCCATTCGCGGGCGAGCACCGCCCAGCCGGCGAGCACATCGAGCTCGGCCAGCGCATCCGCGGTCTGCGAAAGCGCGATCGATTCATCGAGCACCTTCGCCACCAGCGCCGCGAATAGTTCCAGCTCGCGGGCGAGGGCGTTCTCCTCGGCGTGGAAAATCTCCTTTTCCTTCTGCTTGAGCGATTCGGTGATGTAGCGTTCGCCGCCCACCGTTGTCTGCCGGCGCACGTAGTCGGCCGGGACGAGGTGCAGGTTGGCTTTGGTGACCTCGATATAGTAGCCGAAATTATTCGTGAACCGGACCTTCAGGCTGCGAATGCCGGTTTTTTCCTGCTCCGCGCGTTCGAGGTCTGAAAGCCAGGTTTTGTTGTCGGTGGTCAGGGAGCGCATCCGGTCGAGCTCCGGATCGTAGCCCACCCGGATGAAATTGCCGTCATTGAGATCCGCCGGGAGTTCATCCGCCAGGGCCCGCGCCAGCAGTTCGCGCAAGTCCGGAAGCTCGACCACCCGTTCCCCGTACTCGGCTAGCGCACCGCTGAACCGTGCGAGCGCCGCATGCACGCCCGGCAGCTGGGCAAGCGTATCGCGAATGCCACCGAGTTCGCGCGGACTGCGCAGACAGTTTTGAAGCCGGCCGAGAATGCGCGGAATATCCCGCACGTTGGCCAGCAACTCGCGCAACGCGCTGAGATCCGATGGCTGGCCGCGCAAGGCGCCGACGGCCTGCTGCCGGCGGTGAATTTCCGGCAAATCAAGGGTGGGGGCAGCGAGCCAGCGCTCAAGGAGTCGCACTCCGGCGGCTGTGGCCGTGCGGTTGATCGCTCCCAGCAAAGCACCTTCGCGGGCTCCCCGGCTGGAGGTAAAAATCTCGAGATTGCGCAACGTCGCCGGGTCCAGGAGCAGGGTCCGCGCACTGCGATATTCCTGGAGTCCGCGCAAATTCTCGGGCTTGGCGCACAGATTTTCCGTCGCGTAATAAACCAGGGCTCCGGCCGGTCCCAACGCAGGATGCGAGTGCGCCAGGCCGAACCCCTGGAGATTCAGGACGCCCAGGGTGTCCATCACCGTCTTGGCCCCGGTGGTGGTTTCGAAATTATACCCCGGCAGCTCCGTGCAGAGCCGGCCGGTGCAGAATCCGTGCAACGCATGCAGGGCGGTCTGGTCGTGCGGCAAAGCCTGCCAGCGCGCCAATTCACCCTCGGTGATCAGGAGTTCCGCCGGATCCAGCGCGGTCAGGACCGGCAGCAGGTTCTCCACGTGGGAGTCGGTGGCGACTTTGAATTCGCCGGTCGACAGATCGAGCCAGGCAACGTGCAGGCCTTGTTTATCGACGGTCAGCGCGCAGAG
>CAMAPG010000010.1 GCA_945859965.1 Opitutus sp. GAS368
TCGTAGGCGGCATGTCCGCGCAAACGCAGGGTGTGGGCCTCGACCAGCATCGGGCGGGAGGTGGCGCGCACTTTTGCGACCACGGCGGCGAGCGTGCGGGTGCAACCCTCGATATCCGTCGCATCGATCTTCAGCCCCTCCATCTGATAACCGGCGGCCCGGCGCCACAATTCCGTTCCCTCCGTAAATTGCTCGCGCGTGTGCGTCGAGTAGGCGTAGCCGTTATTCTCGATCACAAAGACAATCGGCAGGGAAAGCAGCGAAGCGAGGTTGAGCGATTCATGGACATCACCGGTGCTGGAACCGCCATCGCCAAAGAAAGCAAAGCCCACGGCGGGCCGGCCGAGGCGGCGCTGCGAATCGGTGGCGCCGAGCACCGGGCCGAGCATGGCGCCGAGATGACTGATCATCGGCAGCGAACGATTGTGCGGATCTCCGTGATGGATGTTGCCCTCGCGGGCCTTGGTCGGGCTCCCGGCGTTGGCAAAATACTGGTCGAGGTGATTGCACAGATGACCGCTCCAGATCAAATGGCCCGCGAGATCGCGATGGGTAAACGAGACGACATCGGTGGCTTTATCGGCCAGCAGGGCGAGCGGGACGATCAGACCCTCGTTGCCCTGGCCGCCGGTTACCGTGCCGCGGATCAGACCCTGGCGAAAGAGATCGAGGATCCGGTTATCGGTGACCCGTGAGAAATACATCCACGCGTAGATCCGTCGCAGGGCGACGTTGGGATCTTTTTCCAATTCGGAGCCGTGCAGATCGCGCGAGGCGAGGGCGGCGGGAGGATTCGGGAATGCCATGTCCGGTTCAACGCTGAGCGGCTCAAACGGCGTGGGCAAGTTTGGTTATTGGTGAAGCGTTAAGTGTTACTTGGATGCTTCTTCCCCTTCGCTCGCGGTACTGCTGCCGTACCGCACTCATAACCGACCACTCCGATCCCTTAACGAATTTCCAGCCTCTCGCCTGCGGAGAGCACTTTCACGGTGTGACCGGCTCGGGCCGCGGTCGCGGCAAAAGCGTGCGGGTCCTGCCGGATTTTATCCTCGGTGTTATAGTGAATCGGGATGGCGAGGCGCGGACGAAGGAAATTCAGCGCTTCCACCGCCTCCGCCGGCCCCATTGTGTAGTGGTCCCCGATGGGCAACAGCGCGAGATCTAGCCCTCCGCGGCCAATCAGCTGCATATCACTGAAGAGCGCGGTGTCGCCGGCGGCATACACCCTTTTGCCTTCGGCCTGGATGACGTAACCGCTGGCGATTCCCATGTTCCGGTTGCCGCCCTTCGGGAGTTCGAACGAGGAGCTATGAATGGCCGGCGTCATTTGAATGCATCCCCACGGCAAGGTGATGCCGCCACCGGGCATCAGATCGATGGTCGCCACTTTTTTCGCGGCGTAGTAATTGGCCAGTTCCCAGGGGGCGACGAGGGTGGCCCGGTGCAGACGGGTCAGGGCAAGGGCGTCGGCCGTGTGATCCTCGTGCGCGTGGGTGCACAGCACGTAGTCACATGGCACGTCGGCGAGTTTGACGGCGCCATGCGGGTTTTTCCGCAGGTGCGGATCGAACACCAAACGAGCACCTCCGATTTCCAGGAGAAAGCAGGAGTGGCCGAAATAGGTCAGGCGCATGACGGCAAAAGGAGTGGCGGAAAGGGGTTCACGCGCGTTGAGCAGGGCGGTCGGAATCTGTTTCCTGGCCTGCGGCTCCTGCCCGGACCGGCGCTCAGACGCCGTCGATCTTCTTAATCCGGGCGATGTGGCGGCCGCCCTCGAATTCGGTGGCGAGCCAGACGCGCACGATCTGGAGCGCCTCGGCCTCGCTGACCGTCCGCTGGCCGAGGGAGAGACAGTTGCCGTCGTTGTGGGAGCGATTCCAGATCGCCACCTGTTCATTCCAGCAAAGTCCGCAACGCACGCCCCGCACGCGATTAGCGACAATCGCCTCACCATTGCCGGAACCGCCCAGCACGATGCCGCGCTCGACTTCGCCGCGGGCCACCGCCTCGGCCACGGGCCGAATGAAGTCCGGGTAGTCGCAACTCGCATCCGAATACGTGCCCAGATCCCTCACGGTGTGACCCTCCGCGAGCAGCATGGCCTTGATGGCTTCCTTGTAGGTAAAGCCGGCGTGATCTGAACCGATGGCGATGGTGAATTTTTTCATGAAAAGCAGGGAAAGCAGATAGTTGCGAAACCGTGAAACTTCCACCGGTCGGCGGCTGTCCTTATTTACGGCCTCGTTTCGGTCAGCAAACAAAAATCCCATGAAAAAACTCCTCACTTTTTGCGCTGGGCTGACACTCCTCCTGGCGGCCGGCTGTTCCAGTACTACTTCGTCCCGCATCGACAAAAACCGGGCGGCGTTCGACAGCTGGCCCATGGCCGTGCAGGAAAAAGTCCAGGCAGGGAAAGTCGACCTGGGCTTCACCCAGGAACAGGCGCGAATGGCCTTGGGTAATCCGGATCGGACTTATACGCGCACGACGAATGACGGAACGTCGGAAGTGTGGGCTTATCAGGACCGCAGTCCGAGGTTCGGCTTTGGCCTTGGGGTGGGCTCAGGCGGTGGTTCGAGCAGTTACGGTGGCGGCGTGGCGATGAGCACGGGCGGAAATCGCGACGACGACGCGCTGCGCGTGGTGTTCGAAGGCGGCCGGGTGAGCGCCCTCGAAAGTGCCAAGAAACGGTAGTCCGGTTTCCCGGTCTAGGAGCTGTTTGGGAATTCGTCTCTCCGAGTAGCGAAAGCCGTGAGGCTTTCGTCCGAACCCGAAACGCTCACGCGTTTCGCTACGAGAATCTAAAGCAACCGGCATTTTCCAAACAGCACCTAGTCAATGATCCGGAAAAACTCTGCGTGATCGCTGAGATCGCGGAGGAGGGCGGTGGGTTGGGCGGCCGCCAAGGCCTCGTAGGAATAATTGCCGGTCGCGACGGCGATCGTGCGGGCGCCGATGATCTTGCCGCAGGCGATGTCGTGGGTCGTGTCGCCGATGACCCAGATTTGTTCGGCGGGAAAGGTCACGCCGTGATGATCCTGGGCGCGGCGCAAGGCATGCGGACCCAGTTCATTGCGCAGTTCGCCATCATCGGCAAAGGCGCCGAACGCGAACAGGGACCAGAGGCCGTGAAAACCGAGTTTTATCTCGGCACACCGGCGGATGTTGCCGGTGAGCAGGCCTTGGGCGATGTCGTCGCGGGCCGCGGCGGCCGCCAGCAGAGCGCGCACTCCGTCCAGCACGCGGGCGTGGGGATTGGCGAGTTCGCCCGGCAGGGCGTGGGCATAGCCGTCGAAGTAACGGATGAAGTTCTCCTCGCTCGCGGGAATGGAGAACTTGGCGAAGATCTGCCGCATGATCCAGCGGTCGGTGCGGCCGGAGAATTCGATGTCTTCGAGCGACCCATCGCGGCCAAAAACCGTTTTGAGCGCCGTGGCGAGCGCGCGCATGCCGGCTCCACCGGAGTCGATGAGGGTGCCGTCAATGTCCCATAGGAGAAGGGTCTTCACATGAAACAAAGGAGGCTGATGACGGGTCTAGGGAACCGCGAGGAAATGTCATTGACCCTCTCTTAACATGAAAAAAACCAGCACACTTCTTTTTGCCGCCGTCGCCGCCTTGGGCGTGCTCTTTGCGGCCGGTTGCTCCAGCCCGGAAGCCCGCATTCGCAAAAACCCGGAAATTTTTGCCCGGCTTACGATTGAACAGCAGGAGATGATTCAAAAGGGCCAGGTCGGGATCGGCTTCGATGCCGAGATGGTGAAGCTCGCCTTAGGCGATCCGGATCGCGTCCGCACGCGGACAGACAACGACGGCACCAGCGAAATCTGGAGTTATGTCACGTATGAAGGCGCCGATGGCGCCATGCTATACCGCGGCTGGTACCACCGCAGTCGCTGGGGTGGCGGACCGTATCATCCCTACTATCTCGATTATCCCGCGCGCCGGGAACGGGAGCATTTTCGCGTCACGTTCCGCAATGCGAAGGTGGTCGCGATCGAACAGGAGACGTAACCTGCACCGGCTTGGTTAGCTGGTCCGGGAACGATGAACCTGGGCACATGGACGTGTTAGTCCATGCGCCCGGTCGTCGCCTATCCGGTTAGGCGGTCGAATAGCGTTTTTTCTGCCGCGAGTGGGTGGCCGGAGCCAGGCTGCGAAACGTCGGGCTGGACAGCCGGTCGCAATGCTGCCCCGACTCGATTTCCTTCACCAGGTCGGCGACATTTTCGAGCACGCGCGTGGGTTGGTAGACGTAGTTGCGAAGATCCTCGAGCGCGGTGGATCCGCTGAGCACGAGATAAGCCTGCATTCCGATTTCAATCGCGCCGCGAATGTCCGTTTCCATCGTGTCGCCGATCATCACGACCTCGCGCACGGGGGATTTGGCCCCGAGCAGCCGTTTGGCGGCCCGGCTGAACATGTAGGGATTTGGTTTCCCCAAATAATACGCGCGCTGGCCGGTGCTGGTTTCGAGATAGGCGGTCAAAGCGCCCGCGCCGGGCCTCGTTTTGTGCGCGCTGACGGGGCACCAGCAATCGGGATTGGTCGCGACCAGGCGCGCGCCTTTTTCGATCAGCTCATGCGCCTTGGTGATCTTTTCGCTCGAAGGACTCCCTTCGCCGACCACGACGTAGTGCGGGGAAATCGAATCGTTGGGAATTCGGGCCTCCTGGAGCGCGTGGGTAAGTCCGCCTTCCCCCAAGGCGAAGGCGGTGCACACAGGATGCATTTCTCTCAGGAAGTCCGCGGTATTAAGCGCGGACGTGTAGAAGTGGCGTGAACTCAGCCCCTTGGTCCCCAAGTGGGCCATTTTCACCGCCAGGTCGTTCGGCGTGGGCGCTGAGTTGTTGGTGACGAAGAGGAATGGAATATTCCGCTCAAGAAGTAGGGTAATAAGCCGGGAGGCTCCTTCAATTAACTGATCTTCACGGTAGATGACACCGTCCATGTCTAACAGGTAGGCTCTTTTCATTTGCGCCGCGCCAAAAGCAGGAAGCAAGGCGGGTGGACCCAAAAATGGGCCACATTTGTGTAAAAAAAGCCGCACGAAAAAACGTGCGGCAAAAAGAAACGAAAGAGCGATCCCGCTACAGGGCGTGAATCGCGCTTTTGCTTACGGCCAGCCCGGCTTCCTTGATGGCTTCGCTCATCGTTGGATGCGCATGAATCGTCCGGCCTAGATCCTCGGCACTGCCGCCGTATTCCATGTGCGTGACGATCTCGCTGATGAGTTCCCCGGCGTTGTGGCCGAGAATTTGAGCGCCAAGGATCTTGTCGGTTTTCGCATCGGCGATGATTTTGACGTAACCGTCCGCGGCATCCGCGGCGATCGCGCGCGCGTTGGCCGCAAAATTGAATTTACCGACGTTGATGGCGAGACCCTTGGCCTTGGCCGCGTCTTCGCCCAAACCGACGCTGGCGACCTCGGGTTCGGTATAAACGATGGCGGGGACCAAGTCCCAGTTCACGTGTCCGGCTTTTCCCGCAATCCATTCCGCCACGGCCGCGCCGTCTTCCTCGGCTTTGTGGGCCAGCATGGGACCGGCGACGACATCGCCAATGGCCCAGATGCCAGGAGTGCTCGTTTTCAGATGGGCGTCGACCTTCACGCGCTTTTTCTCGTCGAGCTTCACGCCGGCTTTTTCGAGACCCAGGCCATCGGTGTATGGCCGGCGGCCGACTGCGACCAGGACTTTGTCCGCGGGAAATTCGAGCACCTTGCCCTCACGCTCCGCGGTGAGGACGGTGTCCTTGCCGGCTTTTTTCAAGCCGGTGACCTTGGCGCCGACCTCGATCTTGAGGCCCTGCTTGGTGAGGAGGCGGGTGAAATTCCGCACGATGTCCTCGTCGTAGGTGGCGATGATCTTCGGCAGGAATTCCACGACGGTGACGTCGCTGCCTAGGCGGGCCCAGACCGAACCCAGTTCCAAACCGATGGCGCCGCCGCCGACGACCACGAGCTTGGCGGGGACCTTGTCGAAGGCGATGGCGTGGTCGCTGGAGACGACGGTGGTGCCGTCGAACTTCATGAACGGCAGTTCCACGGGTGCTGAACCCGTGGCGATGACGATGTTCTTCGCGGTGAGCTCGGTCGTTTCCTTCTCACCCTTCACCGCGACGGTGTTGGCGGAAAGGAACGACGCGGCACCGGTGACGATTGTGATCTTGCGGGCCTTGGCGAGCTGGCCGACTCCGCCCACGAGCTTGGCGACGACGGCGTCCTTCTTTTTCATCATCACGCCCAGGTCGACCTCGACGGAGCCGAGCTTGAGGCCGTGTTCTGCGGCATGCGATTTGGCGAAGGTGACGTGCTCGCTGGAGTGCAACAGCGCCTTGCTCGGAATGCAGCCGACGTTGAGGCAGGTGCCTCCGAGGGTGCTGCGTTTGTCGACCAGGGCGACCTTGAGGCCGAGTTGCTGGGCGCGAAACGCGCAGACGTAGCCGCCGGGACCGGCGCCGATGACGATGAGATCGAAAGACTGGGAGGACATGAGGGAGTGAAGTAGTGGGTAGCGAGTAGCGGGTAGTGAGTAGGGATTGGTCGGAGTGTCTTCCGTGTGCGCGCTGCTCGCTACCCACTCCTCGCTACTTTTCCAAATTAGATTCCGATGACGAGACGGGCGGGATCTTCGATCGCCTGTTTCACTTTCACGAGGAAAGTGACGGCTTCCTTGCCGTCGACGAGGCGGTGATCGTAGCTCAAGGCGAGGTACATCATCGGGCGGATGACCACCTGTCCGTTCACGGCCACGGGACGTTCGTTGATCGCGTGGAGCCCGAGGATGGCGCTCTGCGGAGGATTGATGATCGGTGTCGAAAGCATCGAACCAAAAATTCCGCCGTTCGTGATGGTGAACACGCCGCCTTCGAGGTCCGCGAGCGTGATCTTGCCGTCGCGTGCGCGTTTCGCGGCGTCGCCGATCGCGCGCTCGATGCCGGCCATGCCGAGCTCATCGCAATTGCGGATGACCGGGACCATGAGGCCCTTCTCAGTCGAGACGGCGACACCCACATCGTAATAATTGTTTTCGACGATATGGTCGCCATCGAGCTGGGCATTGATCGCCGGCACTTCCTTGAGGGCGTGCACGACGGCCTTGGTGAAGAAAGACATGAAGCCGAGCTTGAGGCCGTTCTTCTTGACGAAATCGTCCTGGTATTTGGCGCGGAGCGCCATGACGGCGGACATGTCGACCTCGTTGAACGTGGTGAGCATGGCGGCCTCGTGCTGCGCGGCGACGAGACGCTGGGCGATCTTCTGGCGCAACGGGCTCATCTTGCGACGCGTCTGGCGTTCGCCCGAGGGGGCGGCGGCTTTGGCCGGAGCTGCGGGTGCAGCTGGAGTAGCGGATGTCACCGCAGGAGCGGCGGCGGCCGCCGGCTTGGATTGCGCTTCGATCATATCGCCCTTGGTCACCCGGCCGGCCTTGCCGGAACCGGAGACAGACGCGGGATCGATGCCGGTTTCGGACGCGAGACGGCGCACCGCGGGAGATTGGGGAGCCGTTCCGCTCGCGGGAGCAGACAGCGACGCAGGGGTGGCGGAGGCGGAGGGCGCTGCGGGAGCCGCGGCGGCTCCGGCCGCATCGGAATCGATGCCGGCCACGACCTGGCCGATTTTGACCTCGGCGCCGGCGGCGACCTTCAGGGAAATTTTGCCGGCGGCTTCAGCGGTGCCTTCGGACGTGATCTTGTCGGTTTCCAACTCGAACAACGGCTGGTCCTTTTTGACGATGTCGCCGTCTTTGACGTGCCACTTGGCGAGCACGCCGGAATTGATGGATTCACCCATCGGGGGTATTTTAACGTCGAGAATAGGCATGGAGGAAAGGGAAGGGGATCGTGGATTCGCTGGAGTAACGCGGAGAGGAAATTCCCGCGCTGACCGGCATTAACGAAACGAAGGAATTGAATTAAAGGGTGAAGGCGTCCCGCAGAAGATCGGCGAGCTCGAGTTTATGCAAGGCGAGGGCTCCGACCGCCGGGGAGGCGGCGGCATCGCGACCCGCATAGGCCGGCTTGCGGCCGAAGATTTCCTCGAGTTGGGGCGCGATCCAGGACCACGCGCCCATGTTTTTCGGCTCTTCCTGGCACCAGACGACTTTGGCGCCGGCAAACTGCTTGGCGATCTCGGCCAGACGCGCGGTGTGCAACGGGTAGAGCTGTTCCACCCGCACGAGCAAGGTGTCGGACAGCTTGTTCGCATCGCGGTGCGCGAGCAGGTCGTAATACACTTTGCCGGAAGAAAGGATGAGGCGCTTCGGCTTGGTTTTGGTTGGCTCGACAATGATTTCCTGGAAAGAACCGGAGGTGAAATCCTCGAGCTTGGAGGTGGCGGCAGGATGGCGCAGCAGGGATTTGGGCGACATCACGATCAGCGGCTTCCGGAAATCGCGTTTCATCTGGCGGCGCAGTGCATGGAAGAAATTGGCGGGCGTCGTGATGTTGGCGACCTGGATGTTGTCCTCGGCGCAGAGCTGGAGGAAACGTTCGAGACGGGCCGAGGAATGTTCCGGGCCCTGGCCTTCGTAGCCGTGAGGCAGGAGCAGCACGATGCCGCTGTTGCGCTGCCATTTCGATTCACCGCTGCAGATAAACTGGTCGATGACGACCTGGGCGCCGTTGGCGAAGTCGCCGAACTGGGCCTCCCAGATGCAGAGCATCTGGGGGTAATCGAGCGAGTAGCCGTAGTCGAAGCCGAGGACCGCCGCTTCGGAGAGCAGCGAATTATAGACGCAGAAGCGCGCCTGTTTTTCGCTGAGGTTGAGCAGGGGCACGTAGCTTTCGCGCGTTTCGGTGTCGTAAAGCACGGCGTGACGATGGCTGAACGTGCCGCGTTCGGTATCCTGGCCGCTCAGGCGGACCGGAGCGCCTTCCAGCAGCAAGGTGCCGAAGGCGAGCGCTTCGCCGAAGCCCCAATCAACCGGGCCGCCCTCCTTGTGGGCCTGGACGCGAGCCTCGAGGAAACGCTTGATCTTGGGGTTCAGTTTGAAATTGGCGGGGATCTGCGTGAGGCCGCGTACACACTGGTCGAGCAGCTCCGTGCTGATCGCCGTCTTTACCGGCTCATGGCTGAAATCCGGCTGGAAAACCGCGGTGGAACCCTTGAAGCGGTCCTCGGGTTTGGCGGCCGCCCGCTTGGCGGATTTCTTGGCTTCGTTTTCCTTGGCCTTGGTGAGATTGGCTTCCAGGGCGGCGAGATACTCCGCCTTGATCGCTTCGCCTTCCACGGCGGTGAGGCTGCCGGCGGCGATCAGTTGATTCGTGTAGATCGACGAAACCCGCGGATGCGCCGCGATCTTTTTGTAGAGCGTGGGCTGGGTGAACGCGGGTTCGTCGCTCTCATTGTGGCCATGCTTGCGGTAGCAATACATGTCCAGGACGACGTCGCGGCGGAATTTCTCGCGAAACTCCAGCGCGAGCTGGGCGATCATGCACACCGCCTCGGGATCGTCGCCGTTCACATGGAAAATCGGTGCCTCGATCATCTTGGCGACGTCGGTGCAGTAGCGCGTGGAGCGGGCCTCGCTGGGCAGCGTGGTGAAGCCGATCTGGTTGTTGATGACGAAATGAAGCGTGCCGCCGGTGCTGTAGCCGGGCAGCTGCGAGAAGTTGATGGTTTCGGCCACAACGCCCTGGCCGGCAAACGCGGCGTCGCCGTGCACGAGGAAGGGGAGGACGCGCCGGCGCTCGGTGTCGCCGCGAATGCGCTGGCGGGCGCGGGTTTTGCCCTCGACGACCGGGTTGACGATCTCGAGGTGGGAAGGGTTGGCCGCGAGGCTGATCTCGACCTTTTTGCCGCTCGCGGTGTCGAGTGTCGCTTCAAAGCCGAGGTGGTACTTCACGTCGCCGTCGCCGCCGACCGCATCCGGAATGTAGTTCTCGGAAAATTGCTCAAACAGCAGCTCGAACGGTTTCCGCAGGATCGAAGTCAGTACATTGAGCCGGCCGCGGTGGGCCATGCCCATCACGATTTCCTCTACGCCCACATCGGGACTGTGCTCGACGACTGCGTCGAGCGCGGCGATGAACGTTTCCCCGCCTTCGAGCGAGAAGCGTTTCTGGCCGACATACTTGGTGTGCAGGAATTTTTCGAACAACTCCGCTTTGTGGACCCGGCGGAGAATGCGGACTTTTTGGCCCTTCGTGAATTGGGGTTGGTTGTCGTGTTCTTCCATCCGCGTCTGCAGCCATTCCCGGGCATCACTGTCTTGGATGTGCATGTACTCCACGCCGACGTGGCCGCAGTACGTGGCGCGCAGGCTCTCGATCAAAACGGAGAGCTTCATCTGGCCGCCTTGCTTGTAGTGTCCGACCTCAAACGACACGTTGAGATCGGCCTCGCTCAAGCCAAAGGTGGCGAGCTGCAGGTTCGGATGGAACGGAGGGGCGTCGCCCAAGGGGTCCAGGTGCGACTGCAAATGGCCGTGGGCGCGATAGGCATTGATCAGCCGGTGGACTTGGAGCTGCTTGAAAGAGTCGAGGATGGCCACGCCGGCGTTCGCGGCGTTTTCGCCGACGTTCGTTCCGGACGAGCCGGAGCCGTTGCTGCCCAGGTTGAAACCCTGGAAAAAGGCGCGCCAAGTCGGGTCGACCGAATCGGGATTGTCCGACCAAGCCCGATAGGCCGTCTCGATTACATCGGCGTTGGCACGGGTGGGAAGAGTCATGGAATGCATGCGAAGTGTGATAAGAAAGTTGCACCAGCAGCTAGCGGAGTCCGGGGGGCGTTTGCTGGGGGACGCCATTAGATGGGTTAACGTTCTACTGCATCACGGGACGAGTGCCGAGACAAGTCCGGCGCGAAAGTTGACCGGAGATTGCAATCGGGCTTAACGTCGGTAACAGCGGCATTAGTTTCTTCAGAACACGCCATGGAAACCCAAATTAAAGCATCCCTTATTTCACTGCTGGCCGGCATCAAACGCTCTGATGGACAGGTCATCGCGGCGGAGATGGCTAATCTGGACGAATTCCTGGAACGGGGTCGCGCTGGACTGCATCCTCAACTTACGCATTTCCTTGAGCGACGTAGTTATGCCAAAGCCCTGATGTTCCTGGGCGGAGAGACTGACATCCCGACTGGAGCTTGTGGCGGAGGTCGGAAATAGGGCTTTGGTCAAGCGATGGCTGGTTTCCTTTTACAATGAGCAACTTCGGAAAACTCTCCACGGACGGCGGTCAGAATCTCGGGCAAAATCCCTTTGCCGCCTTGAAAAGTGACGGCCTACCCAACACTCCGGCTCCAGCGGGAGCGGGGGCACGTTCGACTCCCGGGGCCGCGCCGCCAGCCGTCGCGCCGGCGAAAAACCGCGGCCGGGTCGACATTCTGCGAGAAACGGGCGGACGCGGCGGAAAAACGGTGACCGTAGTCACGGGTTTCACGGGCATCGGCCTGCCGGAAAAAGAGCAGCTCGCCAAAAAAATGCGCGCGGCCTGCGGCTGTGGCGGAACCGTGAAGGACGGTCAGATCGAAATCCAGGGAGACCAGCGGGAAACGGTGGCTCGGATTTTATCAGAGGCCGGCTTTCGTCCGGTTTTCGCGGGCGGATAGGTGGAACGCGGCCTTCCGCCTTCGCCAAGCCTTCGGCGGACAGGCCGGACGCGCTGGATCGATTTCGATAGCCTAGACGGAAAAACGCGTCCGGAGGCCGCGTTCCACCTATAACTTAAGCGGCCAAGCCGGCCGCCAACGCCAGGGCGCTCTTCGCCCGATTCATAATGTAGAGGTGGTAACCCGGCGCTCCGTGGGCGAGCAGATCGCGAATTTGCATGAGCGACCAATCGATGCCGATCGCCTCCGCAACTTCGGGTTGATCGCCGGCCGCCTCGAGGCGCTTCACGAGCTTTTCCGGAAGGGTGGCTCCGCACATCGTGGTGAAGCGTTGAATCTGTTTCAGCGACAGCACCGGCATGATGCCTGGCACGATCGGCACGGTGATGCCCAAGGCGTGGCATTTTTCGACGAAGCGGTAATAAACCGCGTTGTCGAAGAAAAGCTGGGTCGTGATGAACGCCGCGCCGGCGTCGACCTTGCGCTTCAGGTTAACGAGGTCGATTTCCGCGTTGGGCGCTTCCGGGTGTTTCTCGGGATAACCGCCGACCCCGAGGCAGAAGTCGGCATGGGCGGCCTTGAGCAGCGTCACGAGGTCGCTCGCATAGCGGAGGCCGTCTTTGTAAGGGACAAATTCCGTCTGACCCTTGGGCGGATCGCCCCGCAGCGTCATGATGTTGCGGAAGCCGCCAGCGTAGATGCGATTGGCGATCTCCGTGAGATCAGCGTGCGAATGACCCACGCACGTGAGGTGGGGCATGACCGTGAAACCGAAATCGCGTTTGAGAAAATCGCAAACCTGCGCCGTGCGTTCACGCGTGCTGCCGCCCGCGCCGTAGGTCACAGACACAAAATCCGGCGCGATTTTTTTAAGCACCATCGCGGTCTGGCGCAGCGCCTCGACCCCTGCATCGTCCTTCGGCGGAAAAAACTCCAGCGAACGCAACGGACGTTGCGTAGCGAAGAGTTCGGAAAGAGGGCGATCAGGCAAATTCACGTATCAACGCATACGGATTCGTTGATACGTGTAAAGGTCGGATTTGCCGCGTTGGCGCCAATTCCGGGATCAAGCGATCGCAGACAGTTCGCGCTCTTTCTCCGTTTTCAGACGCAACTGACCGCAGGCCGCGGCGATGTCGTGGCCCTTTTCCCGGCGGAGGGTGACGGAGATGCGGGCGGCGCGGAGGACGTCCGCGAATCGTTCCTGTCGGGTGATGCTCGGCCGTTTCCACGGCAGGCCCTCGACCGTGTTGTAAGGAATGAGATTCACATGCGCGTGCAGGTCGCGGGCGATGTCGCGCAGCTTCTGCGCCTGTTCGAGCGAATCGTTCACGTCCTCGATCAGGATGAACTCGAGCGTGATCATGCGGCCGTGTTTTTCGGAGAAGGTCTTCACCGCTGGCAGCAGCTTTGCTAGCGGGAAGGCCTTGTTGACCGGCATGATTTTTTCGCGCACGTCGTCCGTCGCGCCATGCAGCGAGATCGCCAGGCGGAAACCCAGCGGTTCCTCCGCCAGCTTCAGGATTTTCGGCACGAGCCCGCTGGTGGAAATCGTGATGCGGCGCGCGCCGAAATTCAGGCCCCATTCCGCATTTAAAATCGTGAGCGCGCGGATGAGATTGTCGTAGTTCGCCAGCGGTTCGCCCATGCCCATCACGACAATGTTGTCGAACGAGGCCAGCTCGGTGCGGGCGCGGGGAGTGCGGGCGTCCTCGCAATAACAAACCTGCAGGAGTTGGGCGACGATCTCGCCAGCGCTGAGATCGCGCTTGAGCCCGGCCAGGCCGCTCGCACAGAAAACGCAGGCCATGGCGCAGCCCACCTGCGTGGAGATGCAGATGGTTTTGCGCGAATGGTCGAGGCCCACGCCATCCTGGGGCGCGCGAATGATCACGGTTTCGATGAGAGAACGGTCGCGCAGCTCCAGCAGGAGCTTGTCCGTGACGTCTTCCGAATGCTTGTTGAGCACGAGGTCGGCGGGCATGAGGTCGAAGGTTTCCGCGAGCCACGTGCGCAGCGGCTTCGAGAGGTTGGTCATCTGGTCCCACGACGTGACGCGCTTTTTGTAGAGCCATTCGAGGATCTGGACGGCCCGAAACGCCGGCTCTCCGCGCTCCTGCAGACGCGCAGTGAGCGAATCGAGCGTCTCGCCCGTGAGGGCGGGCTTGGTCGGCGTGAAATTCATGGACGCCAAGCGTGCATGGACGCGGGCCATTGGGCAAGCGGCTCTCTTGGGGTGCCTGGCTCGCGGGGTTGGCTGCGAATGGCGGTTTCATTAGCCGGCCGATTTCTCCCGCCTCGCGCATGCCAATGAAGATTTTACCGGAAGAAGCCGATTAACCTCTAATAGAAACCAAGCGCTCAGGCGTCTTAAGGGGAACTAAGTTCGTCACGTGTTGATGAACTCAATTCAACGTCCCCCCGTCCGTACCCATGAAACTACCCCGCATCAGATCATGTCGTGTTCCTTCTCCGCAGTTTGCTGCGCGAATCAAATCGGCCCTGAAGCGCTCCCGTGGGCGCTGATCCTTCCCTGTCTGTTCGTCGGCAAGCCGAGGCGGCGTCGATCCCGATCCCCAATGGCAATTTCGAGGGGTTGACGGGCACGTTGCCGACCAGCTGGACCCTGCCTTATGCGAATGGTTATGAATTTAGCAGCACCCTTGTGGTGCATGGTGGTAGCCGGAGCCTGAAGATTATCGATGGAGGCTCCGCCACCGGGGCGGTTATTTTTTCGCGAGCGAACGATTCAAGGCGCTGACGATCGCCTTGATTGACGCCAGCTCGATGTTGGTGTCGATGCCCGCGCCGTAGAGCGTCTGGCCCCGTTCGGTTTTGATTTGAATGTAACTCACGGCGCGCGCCTCGGCCCCTTTGCCGAGCGAATGCTCCACGTAGCTGAGGACCTCGAATTTCGGCAGGTCGGTGGTGCCGAGCGCGCGCACGAACGCGTCGATCGGGCCGTTGCCCTCGCCGGTGAGCGTGCGGGTCGCGCCGTTGATCTGCACCACCGCCTCGCATTTGACCGCGCTGTCGCGCTCGTTGGTCTTGAATTGCTGGAGGGCGAGCGGCGAGTTGCGTTCCAGGTATTCGCGCTGGAAGGCGCCATGAATTTCCTCGGGAGTGAGTTCGCGGCCGGTGACATCGGCCAGGTCATTGATGACCCGCCCGATCTCCTTGTGCATGAGCTTGGGCAGCTGGTAGCCGAATTCATGCTCGAGCACGTAGGCCACGCCGCCCTTGCCGGACTGGCTGTTGATGCGGATAATGGCCTTGTAGCTGCGGCCGATGTCGGCCGGGTCGACGGGAATGTACAGGACATCCCACGGCGCGCCCGGTTTTTGGGCGGCCCAGGATTTCTTGATCGCGTCCTGGTGCGAGCCACTGAACGCGGTGAAGACCAGTTCGCCGGCGTAAGGCTGGCGCACCGGGACTTCGAGGCGCGTGCAACGTTCGTACACTTCGCGGATGCCGTTGATGTCGCTGAAATCGAGGCCCGGATGAATCCCGTGGGTGTACAGGTTCAGCGCGACCACGACGATGTCGAGGTTGCCGGTGCGTTCGCCGTTGCCGAACAGCGTGCCCTCGACCCGGTCGGCGCCGGCCAGCAAAGCGAGCTCGGTGGCCGCGATGCCGGTGCCGCGATCGTTGTGGGTATGCAGGGAGATGAGCGTGCGGTCGCGCCGGGTGAGGTGCGTGCACATCCATTCGATCTGGTCCGCGTGCACGTTGGGCGTGGCGTACTCGACCGTGGCGGGCAGGTTGAGGATGATCTTGTCCTGGACCGTGGGCTGCCAGACGTCGGTCACGGCCTCGCAGATCTCCAGCGCGAACTCCAGTTCGGTACTGGTGAAACTCTCGGGCGAATACTCGAAGCGCAGCTTCGTGCCCGCGGCGACAAGCGCGCGCGAATGCTGCTTCACCCATTCGGTGCCGCGCGTGGCGATGCGCACAATCTCGGCGCGGTCCGCATTGAACACGTACTGGCGCTGCGCCGGGGAGGTGGAGTTATAGAGATGAAAAATCGCGTTTTTGGCGCCGCGCAGCGATTCGATGGTGCGGGTGATGAGTTCCTCGCGACACTGGCAGAGGACCTGGATGGCCACGTCGTCGGGAATCCGGTTCTCGTCGATCAGCCGGCGGATGAAATCGAACTCGATCTGCGAGGCGGAAGGGAAGCCGACTTCGATTTCCTTGAAGCCGATTTTGACCAGCAACTCGAAATACTCGAGTTTCTCCTCCACGCTCATGGGTTGGGCGAGGGCCTGGTTGCCATCGCGCAGGTCCACGCTGCACCAGATCGGGGTCCGGGTGAGCGTGCGGTTGGGCCACTGGCGATTGGGCAGCTGGACAGGAGGGAAGGGACGGTACTTGGTGACGGGAGCGGATTGCATGGGAGCGAGACGTAAAAACCAACGTGACTAACGGATTGAATCGAAACGAGACGAACCTGGCACGCCACAACACAGGTGGCGGAAACAATCAAAGCAGACCAAACGCACAATCCAGCGCCAACACGGCGTCTAGCGATCGTGCGCGTTCGTAAGTCGAAGGGCCTGGAGCAATACTCGCATCAGTCCCGCAGTGAGTCAGCCGGGCGCTGCCGTGTCAAGAAAGCGCCTCGGGTTGTAACTTGGCGAACGCCACCCCGTCTTGCATCTTGTGACCAGTGGCTCCTCCATCCCTCTTACCCTATGGCTGACGACCAGTCGTTTGATCTGGCCGGCTGTCTCGATCGCGTGCGCCAGCGCGATCAGGCCGCGGCACGCGCACTTGTGGATCACCTCTATCCGCAGGTTATTCGCATCGTCCGGTCCCACCTGCCACGGCGCGTATCCGAGGAGGATCTGGCCCAGGAAGTGTTCATGAAAATGTTCACCCGCCTCCATCAATATCAGGGCGCAGTCCCGTTTCCGCACTGGGTTTCCCGGATCGCGGTGACGACCTGCATCGATCATCTGCGGGCGCAGAAACGCCGGCCGGAATTTCGCTGGGCGGATCTTTCGGAGAACGAGGCCGAGGTGCTCGATGCGGTCATGACCAACGAAAACGAAGTCGGCACGGGCGAAGCGCTCGCGGCCCGCGAGCTCGTGCACACCCTCCTCGAGCAACTCAAGCCCGATGATCGGATGGTGGTCCAGATGCTCGACCTCGAGCAAAAGACGATCGCGGAAATTGCCGGGCTCACGGGCTGGAATGCGTCGTTGATCAAAGTCCGCGCTTTTCGCGCGAGACGGAAGTTGCAGAAATTATTTGTCGAACTAAAGAACAAGGAGCGTTCATGAACCCAGCCGATCCCCATCAACCTTGGCAGCGTCTCATCGCTGCGGCCCGCCGCGCCCCATCCGGACGCGACGACAGGGCGCCTTATGGTTTTTCCACGCGGGTGGCGGCACTCGCGTTCGCGGTGGAGCGTCCGGCGGCTTCACTATTTGAACGGTTTGCCCCGCGCGCGGTGATCTTTGCGGGCCTGCTGGCGCTGGGCAGCGTGGCGTTGAACTATTCGGCGATCTCCACGGTGCATGCCGAGGAGGATGTCGTGCTCTTTTCCGGTGATCCTGTCGCAACCTTGCTCGACCCCTCCTGAGCATGGATAAACCCTGGAAAGTCATCTCCGCATTCATCGGCGTATTTATCGCCGGCTCGATTTTTGGCGGACTGCTGGCCCTGCGCTTTGATCTCAGCCGGCATAGGACGGTGAAACGCCCGGGACCAGGCGACGCCCCTTTCTTGCCGCAATTGACCAAGCGATTTGTCGAGCGGCTCGATCTTACCACCGAGCAGCAGGAACAACTCCGGCCGGTGATGGAGCGGACCGATGCCGATCTTCGCCGGCTGCGTCAGACGGGCTTCAAGGAAACGGGTATTGTGCTGGAACGGCTTCAGCAAGATGTGGCGAAAGTCCTGACTCCCGAGCAACGCCTCAAACTGGAGGCCATGCGCGAAGAGATGCGCCGGCGCATTCACCGGGAACGCGGTCCCCGTTCTGATCGCCGGGGTCCACCCATGGGGGAGGGAGTTCCCGGCCGGTCGCCCGAGCGTCCAGCGGGCGCTCCTGCGGAGAAATAAGAGTTGCGCGAACCGCAGACCGACGCATGTTCCGCGTCGGCCAGGTGCCATGCATGGGCAGGCGCGTGAACCCCGCCAGGGCCGGAAGGCAGCAACGGTAACGACGTCCTACCAGTGCCGTGGAGTGCCTGGCCACTTTTTGTTTTTTGGCGTCGGGCGGACTGCTAAATGCAGCCCGCGATCAAGCATACGAGAATGTAGACAGTGGATTTTTACAGTGGCGGCAATGCCGCGGATGCGCCTCCGGATCGCAGCCTATTCGAGTTGCTTCATCTTGCTGAACGGTCATGATGATCCCGATGCCCAGCGGCCGCCATCCGGCGGGTCGATGCCGTCGCGAGCCAAAGGCACCGCTTGGATCTACCACCCCCCATGAGTACCGTCAGCCGTCGCGAGTTCGTCAAACTTTCCGCCGCAGGGTTCCTTTCGGCCAGCGGTCTCGTGGCTGCGACGAGCGAGGGAAAGCCTCCCAACCACGCCATTTTCTTTGCCCGGTGTGCCGGTGACCTTGTCCGGGAAGGCACCGTCCAGCGCGTCGGCACCCCGGAAGGATTTTTTACCCACCCAACCATGTCGCCGGATGGGACCTCAATAGCCTTCTGGGGGATTGGCCAGGGGACGGTCGACATCTGGATTGCGGATCTGAAAATGGGCCGGGTTGGCAACCTCACACAAGAGAACGGAGTCTCCTGCCATCCCTCCTGGTCGGCGGATTCAAGGCGCATTGCCTATGCCCACAATCCGGCCAAGGAGTTGCCCGCCGACGCCACGCCTTGGGATGAACCTTTGGGCAAGTTTGGACGTCGCGAGCTTTGGATGATCGATATTCGAACGCGCGAGAAAACCCAGATCACTCGCAATGGGGCCGACAATGAGCGGCCGGCACTTTCGCCCGACGGCCGGCATCTGGCGTATGTATCGGACCGCGGACGGGCTCGGAATCTCTGGATCATCGATCTCCGCACCGGAGAGGAAAAGCCAGTCACCGACATCGATACGACCGCTTACCGCCCCTCGTGGAACCCCGATGGAACGCGTTTGGCCTTCAACAACAAGGGCCGGGGCGATCATGCGCTGTGGCTGGTGGACCCGGACGGCCGGAATCTGGTCCGGCTCACCCCGGAATCGACCAGTGACGGGAAATTCCATCATCGCGGTGCTTCCTGGTCGGCGGACGGCCGGGAAATCCGGTTTCACACCAACCGCTTCGGGGGTTGGGGCATCGGCTCCATCGGGACCGACGGGAGGAACCTGCGGCAGATCCGCATTCCGGAAATACCCAATCCCGCCCATGCGACATGGGATGCGGCCGAGAGGCTCGTGAGTTTCGATGCGACGCTCCGATGAATGACCGGTGGTCTCGGCGTCAATCGTGTGGAAGATCTGGATTACAGGGCCGACTTGTGGCCCTTTGGCGTATACCCGGTAATTTTCAGTTGCACCGCACGCGTTCCGCTTTGCACTAACCCAACGTGTCCACCGGTTACCAAGTCATCGCCCGTAAGTGGCGGCCCCAGACGTTTGACGACGTCGTCGGCCAGGACCACGTGGTGCGGACCTTGAAGAATGCGATCTCCCGCGGCCGGATCGCGCACGCTTATCTTTTTGTCGGGCCGCGCGGCACGGGCAAGACCTCGACTGCGCGCATTTTCGCGAAGGCGCTGAACTGCACGAATGGCCCGAACGCGGATTTTGACGTCAACGATCCCGCCTGCGTGGCCATCGCCGAGGGCTCGCATCTCGATGTGATCGAGATCGACGGTGCCTCGAACAACGGCGTCGACCAGGTCCGCGACCTGCGCGAAACGGTCCGCTACGCGCCGGCGCAGGGCAAATTCAAGGTCTACATCATCGACGAGGTGCACATGCTTTCGGCGCAAGCGTTCAACGCGCTGCTCAAGACCCTCGAGGAGCCCCCGGCGCACGTGAAATTCGTGTTCGCCACCACGGACGTGCAAAAAGTGCTGCCCACGATCTTGTCCCGGTGCCAGCGCTTCGACCTGAAGCCGATTCCCAGCGAGCTGATTGTCGAGCGGCTCAAAAAAATTGCCAAAGCCGAGAAGATCAAGGTGACGGACGCCGCGCTGGCGAGCATCGCCCGGCTGGCGGATGGTGGCATGCGCGACGCGCAGTCGATTTTCGATCAGATGATTTCATTCTGCGGCAATGAGATCGCCGAGCCCGACGTGCTCGATGTCTACGGCCTGGTTTCGGCGGAAAAAATCGCCGAGTTGGGTGGGGCGGTCGCCAACGGCGATCACCGGAAAATCGTCGCCATCGTGGACGAATGCGATGCGAACGGCCGCGATCTGGTGCGCATGCTGGCCGATTTGCAGACGTTGGTGCGCACGGCGTTGCTCGATGCGATCGCCAAGGGCGGACGCAGCGATCTGCTGGGCGGACTGGCAATGAGCACCGAACAGCTCACCCGCCTGCTCGACGGCCTGCGCGAAGGCGAAGGCAGCGTGAAGCTGGGCCTCGCCGAAAAAATCAATTTTGAAGTCACGCTGCTCAAGGCCGTGGAAGCCAGCCGTTCGCGGGCGATCGACAGTTTGATCAAGGAATTGACCGCGCTGGCCGAGGAAGCTCCCGCGGCCGAAGCGCTGGCGGCTCCCGCTGCCGACGGCCAAAAAAAAAAGCCCTGATTGACCGGCTGGAGGCCAGACTGGCTGCGGCCATTCCACCACCGGGCGTTGTAATCCATATCCCGGTAGCGAACGTCGCTGCGCCGGAAGTTAAAAAAAGCGAAACGGAAGGGGCGATCGTTCCCATTGCGGAACCTTCCGAGGCAATGGCCGTTTCCGGGGCTGTGGCAGACGATGGTGCTCCCTGGCCGGTCGATGAATCGGCGGAGGCATCCTACCGTGCGGATGCCCTCAACCGCGGCGAAAACGTGAGTGTGGCTGCGCCCGGCGGGGTGGCGGATGCGGTCGAGGAAATCGAACCCAAAGGCGCTCTACCGCCGCTTGACCAATTGGTGCAGAGGATTCCGGCCGAAGTGCGGGAAACGCTTGAGGATCTTTTCCGGGCCAGATTCGTGGGCGTAAAACGGGTGCCGAAAAAAGCCCTGAAAAAATAGGCGGTGGGTTGGCCGTCGGGCCCGGGAAAATTACTCCCGCCACGTTCCGCCGATTTCGATCCGGCCTTCGAGGCTGGGTTCGTAGAGGTAGGTTTCAACGCGCAGCTTGGCGAAAGGCGGCTGCAACGGAACGGGTTCACGTCGATACAGTTTTTCCGCGATTCCCTCCAGAAGATCGAGTTCAGCGAGACAGGAGGCACTGACCGACCAGACCTCGCCGGTGACCCCGTGGGAATCGTTAGACCAGGGGATCATGCCGGGAAATCCGCCGACTTCGAAGAGACGATAACCCGGAACGGTCTGGGCCATGCCGAGGAAATGTTGCCCGGCGAGATACCGGTGATTGCTGCCTCCCTGCTTCAGGGTGCCGTAGACGAAAACGGGCGTCATGGTGGCGTTGGCAGGCAAGGGAAACCCTACGAGAGGATTTCGATGGTGACGGCGGTGGTGTTGTCGCGTCCGGAGCTCGCAACGGACTCTTCCACCAGTTGTTCGGCGGAGGATGGGGAATTGGCAGCGGGAGGCGGATTGCGCATCAGCTCTTCGAGCCGTCGATCCCAAAGTCCGTCCACCAAACCATCGGAACAGATCAAAAAACGATCGCCGGGGCGGCAGCCCACCGCGCCGATTTGCGGGGCGACAAACTGGTTGCCGGCTCCAAGGGCTTGCTGGAGTGCGTTGCGTCCGGGATGGGCCCGGGCCTCATATTCGTTCAGCTTGCCGGCTCGGCGCAACCAGCCCACGTGACTGTGATCGTGACTGATTTGGGTGAGCCCGCCATCCGCAGAAAGATAGTAAATCCGGCTATCCCCGACATGGCCGAAATACATCCATCCCTGGGTGAACCAGCACAGGCTGAGCGTGGCGCCCATGCCGGCGCATTCCTCGTAGCTTTGCCCCAATTCTGTCAGATCGCGATGGATCGCCGCAAACAGCTCGCCGAGGATGTCGCTAAACCCGCTGGACATCCCGAGCGCGGAGAGATGAAAGCTTCGCGGGAGCAGCTTGGTGATGCGATCCGTCGTAATCCGGCTCGCAAATTCACCCGATTTGGCGCCGCCCATTCCGTCGCTGACGGCAAAAATAAAATCGGAGCTGGCTACGGGAGCTTCCCCGACTTTCCCGAGGAAACGCACCCCATGGCCGTCGAAGGTCAGGGCGAGAAATGTATCTTCATTGTTGGGCCGGACCCGCCCGCGATGGGTGGTGCCGGACCAGCGCAAGGTGGTGGGCGGAATGGGGGTTTTGACGGCAGAGTCGGCCATGCGTGAAGAGCTTTTTCGAAAGAGCAGGGAGTGAGTTAACGGCGGGCCGGATCGGGTGAGGGAGGCGTGGGCCCGGGCGGGGCGCTTGGATCGCCAATGATCGTGGCGAATTCGAAATCGATCAGGCAGAAACGTCCGTCCGAGGTTCGATAGGTCACATTCCTGAGATACCGGTCCTCATGGCGGACGCCATACTGCTCCAGCTCGGCGTAAAGCTCTTTCATGCGTTCCTCGTTGAGATGATCGACCCGTTGTCCGCAGTTGGTGGTGAGGATCTTAAGCTGGTCAGGTTCCGACTCCAACAGCCGTGGCACAAAAGGGCAGACACGTTCTTCCAAGTAGCGGAGCACGCGCACTTCGTTCTCGAAACGTTCCTTGGCCTGATGGCCGCGAAACGTCTTATGCACCAGGCCGTCGAAGCCGATTTTGACCTGGGCGCGGGCGGTGTCTTTGACGTCGTGCATGACGGTTGGGCAGCACCATCGCGGTGCCCATCCCTCACCGCAAGGCTCGCTTGCGACATCTTTCACCCAGGAAAGAATGTTCGGCCCATGAAAATATCACAGAAGGAACGGTTCTGGTTGCCTCTGGCATGCAAGGTGCTGAATTCGAGCCTCCACCTGTCTCAAAACCCGCCCAAATTATGGCCAAATACAAACTGGAATACATCTGGCTCGATGGCTACACCCCGTTAGCCAGCCTGCGCAGCAAAACTCAAATCAAGGAATTCGGCAGCTTTCCGAAGCTCGCTGACCTGCCCAACTGGGGCTTCGACGGCAGCTCGACGAAGCAGGCAGAAGGCAAAAGCTCCGACTGTGTGCTGAAGCCGGTCGCTGTTTTACCCGATACCACCCCTAAGAACGGTGTGCTCGTCATGTGCGAAGTGATGATGCCGGACGCCAAGACGCCGCATCCGTCCAATTCGCGCGCGACCATCCCGGACGATCCGGAGACCTGGTTCGGCTTCGAACAGGAATATTTCTTCTACAAGGACGGAACTCCTCTCGGCTTTCCGGCCGGCGGGTTCCCCGCTCCCCAAGGCCCCTATTACACGGGCGTGGGCTATTCGAATGTCGGCGCGGTCGCTCGTGAGATCGTCGAGAAGCACATCGACATCTGTCTCGATGCCGGGATCAACCTCGAAGGCATCAATGCCGAGGTCGCGAAAGGCCAGTGGGAATTCCAGATCTTCGGCAAGGGCTCCAAGAGTGCCGCCGACCAGATGTGGGTCGCCCGCTACATTCTCGCCCGCCTGTGCGAAAGCTACGGCATCGACATCGAATGGCAGTGCAAACCGGTCCGTGGTGCGTTCAACCAGCCGCTCGATTGGAATGGCTCCGGCATGCACTCGAACTTCTCAACGAAGTTCATGCGCGACACTGGTGGCAAACCCTACTTCGAAAAACTGATGGCTGCCTTCAACCAGTTCCGCGACGAGCATATCGCCGTTTACGGTCCGGACAATCATCTGCGCCTGACCGGTCTGCACGAGACGCAGTCGATCGACAAGTTCAGCTACGGCCTCGCCGATCGCGGCGCCTCGGTCCGCATTCCGCACAGCTTCGTCAACAGCGGCTACAAGGGTTACCTTGAAGACCGTCGGCCGAACTCCGCCGCGGATCCGTACCTGGTCGCGGGTCGCATCATCAAGACCATCCAGACGGTCCCGACTGCTTAAGACCTCCTGGACGTCCTCGCTTTGCACGGCGCCATCCTCACGGGTGGCGCCGTTTTTTTGCTGGGACCGCAGGAAGACCGCCCGCAAGATCGCCGCCGCGCAGGATGAGTATCGGCGCATTCCCCGATGCCATCACCCGCCCCGACCTCTTCGTTGCGCGCTTCAATTTGGGAGTGGACGCAGATGGTGCTGCTGATGGGCAATTTGGTTTGGACCACATTGTGCATGGGCGGTGTCCGGCCTGAAACCATGGTCGTGACGAGTGCGCTGACTGGCCTGTTGCTCGCGGTCCATTTGGTGCAACGGGCTTGCCGGTCGAACGGTGGGAACGAGCCACGCTTTCGCCTTCAGGCCAATGTCGCCCATTGGGAACGTCGCCGCCGTCCGATGGGCCATTTTCATCCGGTGGGATGGTGGATGCTGCCTTTCCTTGTTTATGCCCTGGCCAACGTTATCTGGCTTACGCCGGTCAAATGGCTGGGGTGGAATGACTGGTTTGGGTGGGCCCAGATGATCGTTGTATTCTGGGTCGTGGTGAACGATCTCCGTTCCACGGTCGTCGTCCGTACACTGTTCGGCGGTTTGCTGGTCCTGGGATTGGTGGCGGTGGCCATGGGGGTTTATCAGCGTTTTGTCCGCCCCGATTGGCTGATGATGGGACGCATCCAGGTGGAGCAATTTGTTGGACGGTCCAGTGGATCGTTTGGAATTCCCAACAGCCTCGGGGCGTTGATCCTGCTGTTGTTGGTCCCTGGGGTGGGCCTCGGTTTCCGTCAGAGGACGCTTTTCCCCCGATTGGTTTTCGGCACATACGCCCTGTTTTTGCTTCTGGGCCTTGTCCTGACGCTGAGCCGTGGTGCGTGGCTGGGGCTGGCGTTGGCCTTGGCGGCCTGGCCTTTGTTTGCGAACAAGCGCTCGTGGCTCTGGCGGGTGGGTTTTGCGGGGATGGTGTTGATCGGTGTGATCGGGGTCGGCGCCTTGATGTATTTCGCCCTGCCTGACGTGCGCCAACGCTTGGACAAAGTGGTGGTGGATTCGGGTGAGAGGACGCGACCAATCCTCTGGCGCGGGGCCTGGCAGATTTTTCGCGAGCATCCCGTGACGGGCAGCGGCGCCGGCAGCTACACTATTTTCTTCGAGCGCCACCGCCCAGAAACCTTCCTCGATGACCCACAACTGGCGCACAATGAGTACTTGAACACCCTGAGCGATTATGGAGCGGTGGGTTTTATTTTGTTTTTCGGAGTGGGCGGAATCGTGATTGGGCGCTGTTTGTGGCGCAGTAATCCCCAGGCTGGCCGAGGAGCGGAGAGTGAGGTCGGCGAAAGCGCTGGAGCGACAGCCCGCGGATGGCTGGTGGCGCTTGATGATCCGCTCGTCCGTCAGGCCGTCGGCATCGGATTCCTGGCGTTTGGAGTCCAAATGATTTTCGATTTCCATTTTAAGATTCCTGCTCTCGCGATGATTTTCGCCACGATGGCCGGTTTGCAGGTGAACCGGACTTGGCCGGCACCGTCGGGTGCGGCGTCTTACTCCCGGGTGACGCGCTTTGTTTTTGGTTTCGCCGTACTTCTGCTCATGTGGGCGAGCC
>CAMAPG010000011.1 GCA_945859965.1 Opitutus sp. GAS368
ATCTTCGCTGCGCTCAGAATGAGAAACCATCTTGCAACGCTCCC
The DNA here is from genome assembly GCA_945859965.1 of Opitutus sp. GAS368. Classification (GTDB taxonomy): domain Bacteria; phylum Verrucomicrobiota; class Verrucomicrobiia; order Opitutales; family Opitutaceae; genus CAMAPG01. The sequence goes on from CAMAPG010000011.1 coordinate 45, forward strand.
TATTGAGCCGCAGCGGAACGGCTGAGCTGGACGAAAATCACCACGTGGGTGGCAATGATGAGCGGGACCAGAAAGGTCGGCAGCAGGCTGAGCGGTAGATAAGTCAGGGCGCGCAGAGCCGAGGGTTCGGCCACATTGATGCGAATCGCGCTGAGGACGACCATCAGAATGTCGATGAATCCGACCACATTCCAGATCGAGATCGCCCGCTGGCGGGTGGCGGCGGAGAAAGGGGCGAAAATCACGACCAGCGCGAAGAGGGCCACGGCGATGTCTCCCACACCTCCCGGCACGGCGAAGCCATAGGGGAGTTCGCCGCGGTTGTAGAGATAGAGGAAATAGATGCCGACGAAGCGCGTGAGGTGGAAGGCCACCAATGCCCGCAGATCGAGCGCATCGATCCAAGTGCGCAAAAATTGCACGCGAAAATAGGCTGCGAGCAGCAACGCGGTCAGGCCGAACAAAATTCCCTGGATGGCAGGCGGCGACAGGCGCTGGAGGAGTAGGAAATGGCCGGCCAGCACGGCGGCGGCGAACCAGAGCCAGCCGATCGTGCGCACGATGAGCGACGTTTGCATGGGATTAACCCAGTCAAGCCTGGGGCCCGGACGCGAGCTTAAGGAAGCGGGAGGCACTGGGCATTGCCGCCTTCGGACCGGAAAGGGAACTCAGAGGGCGTGGAGGAAGGGGAGAGGTCGCAGTGAAGGCCTTCGATCCCCGCTCGGTGCTCTTCGTGAACTCCGTGATCAAATCCGACGGAAGGAATTTTATAGAAACCTTCGGATTCAATGCCATCTCCGCGACCTCTCCTTTCCTCCGCGTCCTCTGCGTTCCACCTAGCAGGAGGTGTTGAAAGGAGAGGGAGTGGCCCTCGTTTGGCCCATGGCCTTTGCCGATCACCGCCTGTCGCGAAATCGGCAGTCCGGAAAGACCGTTCCGCTTACGGCAGCACAATCCTGTAACGACCGAGAGAGGAGGTTTCCAAACGGCGCAACTCAGACACTGCATTATGGAGTGCGACCTTGGCCTGGAGCTCGCTGACGCGCGCGCTTTCGAGCGTGTCCTGCGCTTCGAGGACCTGGCGGCTGGTGGCAAGGCCGGCATCAAAGCGCGCCTTCTGCAGCTGGTATTGCTTTTCGCTCAGCTCGGTCGATTTGGCGGAGATGGCCACGCTTTGCACGTTGACCTGGACCGAGCGAACGGCGGTGCGAACATTCACGACGAGATCCTGGTCCAGCTGCTGGAGAAATGATTCCTGTTGGTGGAGATTGTTGTTCGCGATGCGATAGCGAGCCCGGTCGGCGTGGAGGCCCCAAGGCACGGAGAGGGAAAGGCCGAGGTTCCAGCTATAACCTTTGCCCTCCGGGACATCGTTGATGGCGCTTCCGTAACTGCGATTCTGGCCGTTGTAGCCAAGGGCTCCATCAAGGTTGAGCGTTGGCAGCTTGCTGCGCTTGGCGGTCGCCACGTCGATCGTGTACTGCTTGATCGTCTCCTGTTGCGCCAGGTAGTCGGGGAAATTATCGCGGGCGAGTTTGTACGAAAGGTCGAAGGTGGGGAGGCTTTCGCTGAAGTCCGAGAATTGGACCGGGCCTGGGCGATGATCGAATTCGAACTGGCCGATGAGATTCAACAGGGTGTCCTCGCTGTTGCGGACCGCCTGTTCGGCGAGGAGCACATTATTGCGGGCGGTTTCCACCCCGACTTCGGCCGTGGCCACATCCAGGTCCGTTGCGACGCCGCTGGCTTTCCGGGCCTTGTTCTCGTCGTACAGTTTCTGGGCGAGCTCGAGGCTGTGCTGGCGGACGAGCAAATTGGCCCGGGTGTAGCCAAGATTATAATAAGCCGTCTCGGTATTGCGGACAACGGAGAGGACGCTGCCCTTGAACGTCAGGTTTGCGATTCCGACGCCGAGCTTGCTTCTTTCGATGGCCGAGCGGGCGAAGGTGCGGCCGGCGCCATGGAGGAGAGGCTGGGTGACGGCGAGTACCACATCGCTGCGATAAACGGGATTGATGAGGGAGTTGCTGTAGTTATTGGCGTCGCGGGTCAGACTCGTGCTGAGTTGGGCGGTCGCATTGGTGGCGGAGATGTTTTGCGTGACGCCGGCGCGCGTGTCGGTCGAATCTACCCGGGGACCCACGGCACCGGTGGTGCCGGTGATCGTGCTGGTGGTGGCCGACTGCTGGGTGACACTGCGCTCGGTGGAAAGGGTGAGGATGGGTTCGAAGCCCGCCTTGGCGATGTTCAACTGTTCCTTCGCGTTCGCGGTCGAGAAGCTCTGGATCTGCAGGTCGAAATTTTTCTGCATCGCGCGGGCGATGCATTCCTCGAGGGTCAACAGCTGGCCCGCGGGTGCGACTGAGTTGGCCATGGCCGTCTGTTGGTTGGACTTGATGGCGGGCGGAGGGGCCTGAATTGGCTCAGGGGCTTGAGCGCGCAGCGACACGGCGAAGACCAAGAGACTGAAGGTCGAAAACAGGGCGCGGAGGGATGGGCGGGACATGGATTGAACGGAAAGGCAGGCAGAGAACGGGGTGAGTGTCGAAAAATTACTGTTGGCCGGTCGGATTCGCCCGTTGGTTGTGCAAAAAGACGGATGGAAGGCTAAAAAGTTGCGGGGGTTTTTACGTTTGTCGCGATTCCGGAGGACAGGAAGGGGACTCCTGCGACAACGGTCAGGAACGGGTAATGTCCTAATTTCCGAAAAACGCAGGCATGGTAGGGCGCGGACTCCCTCCTTCGCCAAGACTACGGAGGGCGAGCCGTCTTGCCCGCCATAGGCCTGCCGACGGTGGAAGTCGCCGTCCTACCAAATTGGACACGAACGGCAATTGGCGCTCGAGCCACAATGGGCGAGCTTTGGCCGCTTGGCCCGAAAAGCGGAGAAGACTGCCCTCACTGAGCGCAGTCCCGATGAAATCAAGGAGCCGCCGGCTCGGACTTCTTCAATTCCTGGGCCACCAACTCGGATAGATAACTGTTGGAATTGAAATTGGCGATCGAGCCCGCGAGCTGGGTTTTGGTCGTCGTGTACTGCTCGCTGCTCTCGCTCAAGTCGGGCATCTTTTTCTCGACCGCCTGAACCAGGTAACCCTTGTCCTTCGCGATAATGAGGTCCGAGACCTGGCCGCGGTTGAGGCGTTCGAGCGCACCGAGAATCGAGTAGTCGAGATCCTGGGGCGGCTGGCGGAGGGTGAAGGGCGCGAAGGTCTTGGTTTCAGCCTTCACGGTTCCACTGGTGACGGCGGCAACGGCCTTCTCGAAAGTCTCGTCCGCTTTCAACCGGGTTTCGATCTGGGCGTGGATTCTCTTGCCGTACTCGACGAACTGCTTGCGTTTCTCGTTCTCGACATAATCGGCCAGCACGCTGCTGCGCACTTCGGCAAAAAGGGATTTGCGGGAGGGCAGCGTCTCCTGCCAGAACAGCACGACGGCGCTGGTGGCGGTCGGGAGCGCATCGGAGAAAAAGCGATTCGCATCGAGCTTGAAAGCCTCGTTCGCCAGTTCGGGCGCTCCGGGGAACTCGGCGGGGCCGGCCTCGCGGGTGAAAGGAGCCAGTTTCCTGGCGGTGAGCTTGCGGGAGGTGAGAAACGCTTCCACGCCGGAAGCCGTGACCTTGCCATCATAAAGCCCGATCGAAAGGTCGGAGGCCGCTTTGGCCGCCAGGCGCTGGGCGCGTTCGATGGTGAGGGCGGCGACGACTTGGGGCCGCGCGGTGGCAAACTCGGCTGCGGGATCGGCTTTCTTCTCCTTGGGATCCTTGGCGGTTACCGGTGGAGTGAAACGGGTCGGGTTGGCGTCGTAGTAGGCTTTGATTTCGTCGTCGGTCAGCTTGACCTGACTGACAAAATTCGCCGCGGGAAAATCGACGTACGTGACGCCGACCCGTGAAGGAATCTCATAGCGAAACGAATTTTCCTCGAAAAACTTGGTGAGCTCGGCCTCCGAGGGTTTGATGGCCGGCGAGAAGCTGGCGTAATCGAGCGTGCTGACGGCGATCGTCCAGCTGGACTCGGCGCGGGTCAGTTGATTGAGGATGTCGCGTGGCAGGACGTAGCCGGGGCCGCCCAGCAGCTTGCGCACTTTCTGGCCGCGCCAGTCTTCGGTCAGCACGCGGCTGACATCGGCCTCGGTGAGACGGGGACTGGTCTTCAATGAGTCGCGGAAAGTGGCGTAACGCTTGGCGTCAAACTGACCGTCCTCACCCGCGAAGGCGCGCATGGTCTTGAGAAAATCGGTCAATTCCACCGTGGTGGGAGCCGGGACGTGCAGCTGGTTGGCGAGATAAAGCGCGGCGCGGCGGTTCAGCGCATATTCTTCCATCTGGGCGCCTTCCAAGGCCATGTACCCGGCCTGGAGGTTCACGCTGAGCATCGCGTCGCCCCCGAGGCGGCGTTGATCTTCCTGGGAAGCGAGATTGAGGCCAAAAAAAGGCCGGGACGTCACGTGGCGCTCAGCCCGGCCGATGCCGGACGAGGGGCTGTAGATCAGGACGAAAGAGACGATCGTGACGAACAGCAGCACGCCGAAAATGATGCGGAAGTGATGCTGAAAATAGCGCTGGATCCAGGTAATCATGGAATGAAACCGGCGAACCTAGGTCGCCGGGGGTGGCTGGCAAGGGTGAAATGGGGTGGGGAAACTAAAGCAAAGGATGGGTGGCCCGGGTGCGAAATCCATCCCGTTTTAACGGAGAAGCGGCAAACGGGAAAAAAGAAAGCGTTTCCGCCCAGTCCCGGGCCCCTTTCTGCCTTCCCGAAGCCTATTACGCCTTCATTTTGCTGAAGGGAGGACGGGATTCGTCGAAGGGGTAGTCTCCGAGCAGTTCTTCCAGGTTCTTTTTAAAAAACGGCTGGTCGCCCAGGCGTTCGAGCCCCTCGATGTAGTGGCGGACGATCGGGTCGAGATGCTCGATGTTGCCGACCGGGTCGTCGCCCAGGTTGTCGTCGAGGTGCTTGAACTCCAAAAGGCTGATCCGGTTCAACGGGCGCGCCGGCTGATACAGCAGTTCCGCGGAACTGTCGCTGCCGCTCAAAGCTGGGACGGGCGTGACGAGTTTCATATCCACAAGCCGGTTGATCGATTCGTTGACGATCTGGGTGGGCACTTTCATCAACGTACTCAACTGGTCGGCGGACACGGGCGGGAGGCAGGCTTGGAATCGCCGGCAGATGCTCAAAAGAAGAGTGAGCGAAAGGCGCTCTCGTTTGTTTTCCGAGAGTCGGCCCCAGGCGGCCTGGCTGTTGCGGAAATGCACATTCTGGATCGCATAGCTGATCTGGCCGCCGATGAGGACGTAGAGCCAGAAGATGTAGAGGCCCAGCATGAGCACGGGGAAAATCCCGAGCGAACCCCACAGGCTCTTGGTGAGGAGCACGCGGCGGAAATAAAGGAACGCGAGAAAGTTGTTCAGGAACAGCAGGAGCGCCACGATCAACGCGCCGATGAAGGCGGCGCTCCAGAGCACCTTCGTGTTCGGGATATAGCGGTAGAACAACGCCAGGATGACGATAAGCACGACGCCCGAAATGGAGGGCAGTAAAAATCGCAGCAACGCGACCAGCTCGGTGCCGAAGGGCATTTTTTCCTCGAACGCGTTGAAGAACGCGCCGGCGGACAGACCGGTCACCGCGGCAAAGAACAACACCGAGCCCAGCGTCAGGATCGTCCAATAGAAGACGAGTCGCGTCAGCCAGCTCCGTCCCCGGCGCACGCCCCAGATTTCATTGAAGGCATTTTCGATCGAGGTGAAGAGCTGCAGCACGATCAGGATCAAGGTGAGGGCGCCCACTGCGCCGGCCGTGCTGCTGCGGGTTTCGGCAATGAAGCCGTTGATCAGGCCGACGAGGCCGGGATCCACGAAGACCACCGGTGCAGGTTTGTCTTCGCTGCGTCCGGGGGAGGTGAACTCGGGGGACACGGGCGCCGGGCGCGCGACGGAAGGGTCATTTTTTTTTGCGGGCGCCGCGGATTTTTCGATCTCCTCGGCTTTGGTCAATTGCCTGAGCTGCGGGGCGATGAAGGTGATGAGCCGGTTGACGGTGTTGGCCGTGATGTTGGGGTCGTTCTTGTCCAACATGAATCCCGCGACCAGCACGGCGATGGCGATCAGCGGGCCGAGCCCCAGGAGCGAACTGAAACTCAACGAAGCCGCGCGACTGACGGCCTTGGTCTCATGGAATACCGTTGAGGTGATGGAAATGACCCGGAGGACGGCATACAGCATGCCGCGGGGCGTCTTGTCCTTGAGGTGGGCGGTCTCCCAGATTTGTTGCCGGTAGAGGCGGCGAAGTTTGGTTCCAATGCTGACCAGCCGCGTAATCATGGGCGGAAAACGTGGACAGCACGCACGGGCGTTGGTGCGTTACTGAGTCAGGGCGAACCAGGCGAATAATCCCATGCCGGTAATGCCGAGCGCAGCGGCGGTGACCACCGGCACATAACTCACGAACAGGGTGCAAAGGTAGAGGCCGGCCGAGCCGGCGGCCACCGCGAGGAGCGGGGAGTGCACGCTTTGGGTCCAGAAGACGAGGCCGATGAAACCGAAGCCGAGGGCCGCCCGGAAACGCACGAACGGATAAAGACTCACCACGCCGAGCATCAACAGCAGCGCAATACCCACATCCAGGGCCCCGAGAATGACGAACGGCTGCTGGATGATTTTCGCGGGATCGCCAGTCATGACGACGTCGATCGAGGGTAGGATTTCGCCGACCGCGCTGATCAGCAGGGTGAAAATCGCCGCCCCATGCCGATCTTCGCGCTCCGGGCCATGGCAATCGCGGGGTCGGCTTTGTCCTTCGTATCGGCCGTCTTGCCCTCCGCGGCCGCGAGCATGTCGTTCACGCTAATCGGAGCATCACTGTCCTTCTCCTTGTTTAGGCTCGCGATCTTGAGGTCTTTGTTGAGCGTGAACTTTTTCTTTTCCGGAAAAACCTGCGCCTTCACCTCGGCGTTTTCGCCGATGGCCACCCATTGCTCATGGGCGGCGTCATAATAGAGAGTTTCAAGCGTGACCTGGCCCGCCTCGGCGAGCGAGATGACCTGCTCCAGGTTAAAAGGCCCGCGGGCCTCGGTTTCGGACGCGCTGCGGATGTAGAATTCCTGCGTGGCCATAGAATTGCAAATCTGCGGCGGGGCGGGGGGAGCGGCAAGCGTTTTGTCGGAACCGCCGCTTCGAATGTGGGAGCGGGTTTATCCCGCGACGTATCGGAGCATAAAGCCCCTCCCACATATAAATAACGGACAGGTCAGCGACCTGGCCTACATCCGCGCCAAGGTCCGCAATCCGAGCAGATTCAAACCGGTCTCCAGAATGAGCAGGGTGCGCGCTGAAAGCAGCAGGCGCCGGGCGCGCACGGCGGGGTCGTCGACCAGGACTTTGTCGGCGGCGTAAAACGTGCTGAACTCGCCGGCGAGTTCATGGAGATACGTGCAGAGAAAATGCGGCCGCAGCTGCGTGGTCGTGAGCCGGAGGGTGGAGGCGAAACCGATCAGTTTGCGGGCCAGGGCGATTTCGGCGTCCGTGGCGGGCGCGGTGGCGCCGGCCGTCACGGACGGGTCGTAGGCGTCGAGGCCGAGCTTGCGGAAGATGGAACGGACGCGGGTGACCGCGTAGAGCAGGTAGGGGGCGGTGTTGCCTTCGAAGGAAAGAATCTTGTCCCAGGCAAAGATGTAATCGCTGCTGCGGTTCTGCGAGAGATCGGCGTAACGCACGGCGCCGATGCCGACTGCGTTTGCGATGTCACGGCGATCGGCCTCGGGGAGGTCCGGCGATTTTTCGGTGACGAGGGCGAACGCGCGCTCCTCGGCTTCGGCAAGCAGGGCCTTGAGTTTGATGGGATCGCCCGAGCGGGTTTTGATCGCCTTGCCGTCTTCGCCCAGGATCGAGCCGAACGTGACATGCTCGAAGTGCGGCACGGTGCGTCCGGTCTTCGCGAACCATTTTTGCGTGGTGAGCCACAGCTGTTCGAAATGATCGGTCTGTCGCGTGTCCGTGAGAATGATGATCGTGTCCGCCTTGAAATGCTCCACGCGGTACAGCATCGTCGCCAGATCGGTTGAGGCGTAGTTCGATGCGCCGTCCGATTTGCGGATGATGAACGGCTGGGTCTTGAAGCGCGGATGCTCCGGATGAAAAACGACGAGCGCACCCTGGGATTCTTCGGCGAGCCCGGCGGCGGTCAGCTCCTTGTACACCTGCTGCAGCTTGTCGTTGTAGAAGCTCTCGCCGTATTCGTAGTCGAAACGAATCCCCAGTTTGCGGTAGATCTCCTGAAACGCGTCCGAGCTGATGGCGTTGATCTTTTTCCACAGCGCGAGGTTTTCGGCGTCGCCTGACTGCAGCTTGACGAGTTCCGCCCGCGCCGCATCCAGCGTGGCGGGGGTTTCCTTGGCGGCGGCATCGGCGGCCTTGTAAAGCCGCTCGAGTTCCTCGAGGGGATCGGACGTCAGGGCGGCATCGTTGCGGAGGTGTTTGTAGCCCCAGATGAGTTTGCCGAACTGGGTGCCCCAATCGCCGATGTGGTTGTCGCGTGTGACCTTAGCCCCGCAAAACTCGAGCAACCGGCAGATGGCTTCGCCGATGACCATCCCGCGGACATGTCCGACGTGGAGCTGCTTCGCGGTATTGGGAGAACTGAAATCAACCAGGTTGTGGTGACCCTTGTAGAATTCCGAGGCGCCTGTGCGGAGATGACCCGCGGAGTCATAGGTTTGCAGCCAGGCCAGAAGACCCGCCGGCTTGAGCTTGAAATTTATGAAGCCGGGACCGGCGATGGTCACCTCGAACTGTACTTTTGTATTGTCCCGCAATGCCGCGACTATCTGTTCGGCCACCGCACGGGGATTCAGTTTTCGAGCTTTTGCATACCCCAGTACCCCATTGGCTTGAAAATCACCATGGCGCGGATCGGCCGGACGAACCTCGGGGACGAAAGCATTTCCTTCTGGTCCTAGGCTAATCAGAGCGGCGTCTTTTAGGTTAAGATCGAGGTCGGCCGCGATATCGAACGAAACGTGCATCGCCTCACTTCAGGGCCGCGCCGGGCTGTCGCGCAAGCGTGGAATTGACCGGGATTACGGGAAGGAAAGCGCGGACCAAGCGGGTTTTCAGAGGAGAGAAGCCGGTCAGGTGGGCAATTTTGGCTCGACTTTCTCCTATAAGATGATTGGCTCGTAAACTTTTCCGGCGAACGGCCTGAAAGTTATTTACACCACCATCCATGACGAAACGCAACCTGCCAACCCGGCGATTCATTAAGCCGACGTTCGAATTTCTCATTGAGAAAAAGCGTGACGGAGGCGACTTCACCCAGGAAGAAATCCGCTACATCATCGACTCCACCCTCGATGGCGAGATGCCGCAGCACCAGCTCGCGGCTCTCGCGATGGCCATTTACTTCTCGGGTATGTCCGCCCAGGAGACTGCGGATCTCACGGAGGAAATGATGCTTTCCGGCGAGGTGATCGACCTTTCCCACATCGCGAAGCCCAAGATCGACAAGTACTCGACGGGCGGGGTGGGCGACAAGACCTCCCTGGTGTTGGTCCCCCTGGCCATGGCCTCCGGCGTGGTGGTCCCGATGATGTGCGGCGTGGAACACGATTACGTGATCAACACGCTCGAGAAACTCGCGGCTTTCCCTGGCTTCAAAAGCCACCAGACCAACGAACAGTTCGCCAGCCAGCTGGCCCGCATTGGCGGCGCCATCGTCGCCCAGACGGAAGACCTGGCTCCGGCTGACGCCAAGATTTACGAGCTCCGCAAGGAAACCGGCACGATCCCGAGCCTTCCGCTGATCACCGGTTCGGTGCTCTCGAAGAAGCTCGCCGAAGGTTCGGAAGGCCTCGTGATCGATGTGAAGTGGGGCAATGGCTCCTTTATCAAGGATCTCGAGCAGGCCAAGCAGCTCGCCCGCTCCATGACGCGTGTCGGACGTTCGATGAAACGCCGCTGTGTCGCGCTGGTGACCGACATGAACCAGCCGCTCGGTGACACCGTCGGAACGTCGCTCGAAATCAAGGAAGCCATCAAGCTCCTTAAGGGCGAAGGCCCGGAAGACATGAAGGAACTGGTGCTCAAGCTCGGCATGGAAATCGTACGCCTCGCCGGCGTCGCGGGCTCCACGCTCTCGGCCAAGCAGACGGTCCAGCGCCATTTGACGGATGGTTCGGCGCTCGAGAAATTCAAGGAGCTCGTCAAAGCCCAGGGCGGCGACACCTCCTACATCGACCACCCGGAAAAATTCCCGCAGGCGAAGCACATTCGCAAGCTGCCCGCACCCAAGCGCGGATACGTGCACACCATCAACGCGGCGATGATCGCCCGCGGCGTGCATCTGCTGGGCGCCGGCAAGGAACACTCCCACGACAAGATCGACCATTCGGTGGGCGTTTCCGAAATCAAAAAAGTCGGCACGCAGGTCAAGCAGGGCGAGCCGCTCATGATGATTCACTATAACGACGAGGCGAAGCTCGAGCAGGCCCTGGAGTACTTCAAGAATGCCTACCGTCTCGCGCCCAAGCGTCCGACCCCGCCGCCTTTGATCGTCGAGCGCGTGGCTTGATGTTTCGATGCCTGTTGAAGGCGTCAGCTAATTCTCAAGGCCGACCGGACTCCGGTCGGCCTTTTTTCGCCAAACCGACGTAAGCGGACGGCCAGGATAGGGAACATTGGCGCCCAGCCAGTTACGATGGCAGGATGAACGTCAATTACCTCATCTCCATCCTTTGCCTGATTCTCTGGATCGTTGCGCTCGTCGACTGCCTCAAGAGCAATAACTCCAATAAGCTCGTTTGGGTTCTCGTGATCATCCTGCTGCCGCTGCTGGGCTCGATTCTCTATTTCCTACTGGGTAAATCGAAGGCCTGACTACTTCGCGGAGGCTCTTGGCGGGAGCTTTCTTTGGAGTGGCAGTCGGGGCGACCACCGCTACTTTGCGGCGGATGCCCGATGAATTTCCGCTAACGGAAGAACCTGATCCCGCACTCCCGCTTCGCCCGGAGCCGAAGGAAGCCGCCGCGATCGATCGCTCCACATGGTCGAAGCCGTGGGCGCAGCTCAAGTATTTCACGTTCCAGCCGGCGATCTTTCCGCGTTTGTTGGGCAAGGTTTCCTCCGATGCGCGGCCCGGCGATTTTGTCACGGTCTATGACAAAAACGGCAACCGCGCCGGCGGCGGCCTGTTCAATCCGCGCGCCAAGATTCCGCTGCGCGTGGTGGCCCACGGGACCGAACCGATCGACGAGAGCTATTTCGAACTCGCGATCCGGCGCGCGGTGGAACTGCGCCGCACGCTGTTCAAACTCGACGAACACACGGATGCATATCGGTTGATCAATTCCGACGGCGACGGTCTCAGCGGGTTGATGATCGACCGCTATGGCGACACGCTGCTGTGCGAAATTTACAGCCTCGGCATCGCGCAACGGCTGCCCAAATGGCTGCCCTTGCTGCACGAACTGGCCGGCACGAGGTTTGCCCGGGTGCACGTCGATCACGACCTGGGCAGCCTCGAGGGAATCAAGCCCTCGCTCTTCAACGAAACCAACGCGGCCGCCCCGCGGATGGTCAAGATCCGCGAACATGGCGTGCGCTATGAAGTGGATTTTGCCGAAGGCCACAAAACGGGCTTTTTCTGCGATCAACGCGACAACCGGAAGGCCGTCGCCCGTTTCACCAAGGATGCCCGCGTGCTGGATCTCTGCTGCTACACCGGCGGGTTTTCACTGAATGCAAAAGTCCTAGGCGGCGCGGCGGAGGTCACGAGTGTCGATCTGGACGAAGTCGCCATCGCGCAGGCGAAGCGCAACGCCAACCTCAACCAGGCCCGGCTCAAGTTCGTGCACGCCGATGCCTTTGCCTATGCGCGCCAGATGCAGCAGAACGGCGAAAAATGGGACGTCGTCGTCCTCGATCCGCCCAAGTTTATTTTCACACGCGATGACCACGGCAACTGGGAGGGACGGCAGAAGTATGAGGACCTCAACCAGCTCTCCCTTTCCCTGGTCAAACCCGGCGGGATTTTTGTCACGTGTTCGTGTTCCGGCCTGCTCAGCCTGGAGGATTTCGAGCAACACGTGATCAAGGCCGCGCACCGCCAGAACCGCCGCCTCCAGTTCTTCGACCGCACCGGCCCGGGTGTGGATCACCCCGTCTATTCCAACTGCCTCGAAAGCCGTTATCTCAAGGTGCTGTGGGCGCGGGTCGTGTAATTGCGGATTTCGGATCGCGAATTGCGGATTGAAATCCGAGGGGAGCCGACCAGACGAAAAAAAGCCCGCGAATAAACGCGGGCGATTGCCGGCGGATCGCATCAATCCGCGATCCGAAATCCGCAATGGATCAGACTCGTCCGAGGTAGGTGCCGTCGGCGGTGCTGATCTTGATGATTTCGCCTTCCTTGATGAAAAGGGGGACGTGAACTACCAGGCCGGTCTCGAGCTTGGCCGGTTTCTGGACGTTGCTGGCGGTGTCGCCTTTGACGCCGTCGGCCGACTCGATCACTTTAAGGGCAACCGTGGACGGAAGTTCGATGGTGAGGGCTTTGTCGTCGACGAAAAGCACATCCACTTTGCCGCCGGCGGTGAGGTAGTTTTTGTAGTCGCCGAGCAGTTCGGCACTCAACTCGATCTGGTCGAACGTATCGGGGTCGATGAACGCAAAGGCGTCGCGGTCGGCGTAGCTGAACTCCAGGGTGCGTTTGTCGGTTGGCAACACTTCGATGGCTTCGGTCGACGCGAAACGCTGGTCGAGCGCCTTGCCGTAACGCAGATTACGCATCTTCACCTGCACGAACGCGCGGAGATTTCCGGGGGTGCGGTGCTGCGTCTCCATGACGAGGTGGGGCTCGCCGTTGAACTTGATGACTTGGCCTTTGCGGATGTCGTTGGCTGCTGGCATGACGGAGGGACGTTACGAGTGACGGGTTTTAAGAGATGAAAGGGTGATGGAGTAAGGAACTGGGGGTAATAGTGTCAAGGCCCGGCACAGAGGGGGGGAGGGGCTTTTGCAAAGCGACGCCGGGGCCGCGCCATCTCCGCGCTTGCGCTTGGCCGCGTGGGTTGACGAGATTGCGCGCAACCTTTTATGAAACAACGTACCCTCGCGCGCGAAGTGTCGATCAGCGGCAATGCGCTGCACACCGGCGAGGCCGTCACGCTGACGTTGAAGCCGGCGCGGGATAATCACGGCATCGTCTTCAAGCGGGCGGACCTCAATGGCGCGCCGGAAATCAAGCCGCGCATCGATCAGGTCACGGATCTGGTCCGGGCGACGACCATCCAGAGCGGCCACGCCAAAATCCACACCGTCGAACACGTGCTCAGCGCGTTGCATGGGTGCGGGATCGACAATGTTCTGGTCGAGATGACCGCGTCCGAGCCTCCGATCATGGACGGTTCCGCCCGGCCGTTTGTGAACATGATTCTGCAAGGCGAACCCGTGGAGCAGGAGGCGGATCGGGAATATTTCATGCTCGATGCCCCGATCTCGGTGGCCAGGGGCAACTCCTCGATCATCGCGTTGCCCTCCCATGAGTTCAAAATTTCCTGCACCTCGGCTGACGATCGCGGGATCCATACCCAACACCTTTCCCTGACGATCGATCCTGAAGTCTACATGACCCAGATCGCGGCGGCCCGGACCTTCACGATTTACGAGGACATTGAGGAACTGATCAAACTGGGGAAGATCCGCGGTGGTTCGCTCGATTGCGCGATCGTCATCCGCGGCGACAAGATCATCTCGAAGGAGCCGTTGCGATTCAAAGACGAGTTCGTGCGGCATAAGATGCTGGATATCATCGGCGACGTGGTGCTGCTCGGAATGCCGCTGAAGGCCCACATCGTGGCCACGCGCCCAGGGCATGCGATCAACGCGGAGCTGACGAAGGCCCTTTACGAAAAACTCCTGGAGCAAAAAAAGGGCGGCGCGAAGAAAAAGTCAGCGACCGCGGCGAAAATCGTGCTGCCGAACGAGACTTCGCTCGATATCAAGCGGGTGCTCGAAACGCTCCCGCATCGCTACCCGTTCGTGATGATCGACCGCGTGATCGAGTTCATCGGCGAAGAGGAGTTGGTGGCGATCAAGAATGTGACGATCAACGAGCAGTATTTCCAAGGGCACTTTCCCGCCGAGCCCGTCATGCCGGGCGTGCTCCAGGTTGAGGCGATGGCCCAGGCGGCCGGCATCCTCATGCTCCGCAAAATCGGCAGCGAGGGAAAGACGGCCTTCTTCATGAGCGCGGACAAGGTGAAGTTCCGCCGTGCCGTGCGCCCGGGCGACCAGCTTGTGATCAACGCGAAGCTGGTGAAAATCCGCGGCAACAAGATTGGCGTGGCGCAGTGCTCGTGCACGGTGGGCGGCAATGTCGTTTCCTCGGCGGAGCTCATGTTCAGTGTGGGCGGCGTCGGCGACGACGGTGCCGGTGGCGACGAAGGCTGAGCGGGCCCATGGCGACCACGATTCATCCGACGGCGATTGTGGAACCGGGCGTGCAGCTTGGTGCGGCGGTCGAGATCGGGCCCTTCGCCTACGTCGGCGGCACGGCGGTGATTGGCGACGGCACCAGACTTCATCACCACGCTTCCGTTGAGGGCAACACCGTGCTCGGCAAAAATTGCGAAGTGTTTCCCCACGCCAACGTTGGCGGGAAGACGCAGGACCTGAAGTACAAGGGCGGAAATCCGGGCCTGCGGATCGGCGACCGCAATGTTTTCCGGGAAAACGTCACGGTGCACACGGCGACGAATGACGGCGACATGACCCGGATTGGCGACGGCAACACGCTTCTCGCCGGCTCCCATGTCGCGCACGACTGCAATCTCGGCAACGGCATCATCATGAGCAACGGTGTGGTGCTGGCCGGGCACGTGACGATCGAGGATTATGTCGTCATCGGCGGATACGGCGGGGTGCACCAATTCGGGCGGGTGGGCGCCTATGCCATGCTGGCGGCCTATGCCAAACTGGTACGGGACCTGCCGCCATTTTTCATTGCGGACGGGGTTCCGGCCACGGTGCGGGCCTTCAACAAGGTCGGCCTCGAGCGCCATGGATATGCACCGGAGCAACTCGACCGCGTGAAACAGATTTTCCGGACGCTTTATCGCGACGGCCTCAACCACACGCAGGCACTGGAAAAACTCGCGACCCACCCGCAGGCGGGTTCGCCGGAATTTGTGCAGATGCTGGAGTTCGCCCAGAAAAGCCAGCGTGGCTTCGCGGCCAGCGGTAGTGACCGCTCGGCCTGAGACTAGCGGACGCTTACTTTTTCTTGTAGACGGTCGCGGGATCGAAAAGGCGTTCCGCAGTGAACTGCAGCTTTAGGCCCGGATCGCCGAGGTCGGCGACCTTGCGGTAAAAGCACGATTTGTAACCGTTGTGGCAGGAGGCGTTGGCCGCGCCGGTTTGTTCGACCTTGATCAGTAGGACATCCTGGTCGCAGTCGGTCCGGACTTCGCGGACTTCCTGGACATTGCCCGATTCCTCGCCTTTCACCCAGAGCTTGTTGCGCGAACGGCTCCAATAACTCGCCTTCCGGGTTTTCAGCGTAAGCGCGAGCGACTCGGCGTTCATGAAGGCGAACATCAACACTTCGCCGGTTCGGATATCCTGCGTGATGCAGGGGATGAGGCCGTCGGGACCAAATTTCGGCTGCAGCGTGGTGCCGAGTTCGATTTCAGCTGTGTTGGTGCGGGCGGGAAAGACGAAGGAAGACATGGTAAAAAGTGGACCAACTTAGGGGCAAACGCCACCCGGACGCAATCCCGTGACGCCCTGATTTTTTAACCACAAAGACGCAAAGGAACAAAGGCCGATCCCCTGGCTTGGTCCTGCTCCATGGCTTTCTTTGTGTCTTCGTACCTTTGTGGTTAAAATCCGGATCAGGGCAGGGAAAGCTTCCGCAGATAGTCGAAACTGTAGAGGCCGGTGCGGTGGCCGTCGCTGAAATCGAGCCGCAAAGCGTAGTTGCCGATCGGCTCCCAACCGACGAGCTGCACGTCGTCGAAGTTTTTCGGGTCGTGTCCGCCGTGCTTTTGCCCCAAGATATCCCGTTCCCCCTGGGTTTCGGCGCTCGGGGAGGCGGCGCGAAGTTTCGCGGATTGGAAGTAGGTTTCCACGCCATCGCTCCAGACAATTGCCAGCTCCGAACCGATGATCTGGACCTGCGTGGGGGAGGGCGTTGGTTCCATGGTCAAGGGAGGGGTGAACTACATGTGATTGGCGGGAGAAGGACAGCAAATTTGTCCGGCTGGCGGTTTGCCATCCACCCGGGAGACAATCACTTTGCGCGGATGAAAAACCGCGACGTTTCGCTTCCGCACATCGTGGTTCTCGGCGCCGGCTTTGCCGGCCTGAAGTTCTGCCAGGCTTTTCCCACGGAGCTGGCCCGCATCACCATCGTGGACCGGCAAAATCACCATCTCTTTCAGCCGCTGCTTTACCAGGTGGCGACCGCGGGATTGTCCGCCACCGATATCGCGCAGCCGGTGCGGGGGATTCTTTCCGACAAGCCCAACGTGGTGGTGCGAATGGCGGAAGTCACCGGATTCGATCTCCCGGAAAAAAAGGTTTTTCTCGAGGGAGACGAACTGGGTTACGATTATCTCGTCATCGCGCTCGGAGGGGCCGCCAGCTATTTCGGCCATGACGAGTGGGCGCAATACGCGCCGAGTCTCAAGTCGCTCGATGATGCCCTGAAGATCCGCCGGCAGATCCTGCTCGCCACCGAAAAGGCGGAAAATGAGCCCGATGAACAGTGCCGGCGTGAATTGATGACGACGGTGGTGGTCGGCGGCGGGCCCACCGGCGTGGAACTGGCCGGCGCGTTCAGCGAACTGGCGCGCAATGTCCTGCGGAAAGATTTCGATCATATCGATCCGACGAAAGCGCGGGTGGTGCTGGTGGAGGGCGGCCCGCGCGTGCTGGGCGCGTTTCCCCCGGATCTCTCGGCCCGCGCGCAACGGCAGCTGGAAAAACTGGGAGTGGAGGTCCACACCGGTCTGCACGTGCAGGATATCCGCGCCCGCGAGGTGGTGTTGCCCAACGAAACCATCCGCGCTGGCAATATCATTTGGGCGGCGGGCGTGGCGGCCAGTCCGCTGGGCAAAAAACTCGGCGTGGAAACGGACCGGGGTGGACGCGTGAAGGTTTTGCCCGACCTCAGCCTGCCCGGCCATCCCGAGGTTTTCGCGCTGGGGGACATGATCACCTTGATCGATAAAAAGGGTCAGCCGGTTCCTGGATTGTGCCCGGCGGCCCTGCAGATGGGGGAGTATGTGGCGAAATTGCTCGCCCGTGAGCTCGGGTCCGATCGCAAGCAGCTCGCCGAGCGGAAACCGTTTGGTTATTTCGACAAAGGCACAATGGCCACTATCGGCCGTTCGTCAGCCGTCGCGATGGTCGGCCCCGTGCACTTTTCAGGTTATCCCGCCTGGCTCGCCTGGCTTGGCATCCATTTGCTTTTCCTGATTGGATTCCGCAACAAGTTCTCGGTCCTCACCCAGTGGGTTTATTCCTACCTCACCTACAAACGAGGCGCGCGAATCATCACCGGGCTTTCCGGAGAAAAGTCGGCCGGTTCGGCCTGATGCGGGGTTTGGCCACGAAAGATCACAGGGAGCACAAAGAAAACCTCGGACTGGGGGTGCTGATCTTTGTGTTCCTTGTGATCTTTCGTGGCCAAATCGGTTCGGATTAACTGCCGAAATTGATTTTTAGCTCCTAATCTCCTTCGATCAGGTCAGCGAAAGTGCTACCCCCCTATGGCCTCACTTATTACTCCCGCGTTAAAAGCCAAAATTTGGACGGTTAGCGGATACCTCCTGTACTCACTGGCGCCGTTACCGGGATTCGCCGAGCCGGTTGAGCTCGGGAGCGACCGCCAGCTTTTTGTGGATGCAGCGCTGATCGACGAACTCCATCACGCTGCGCTGGTCCCCGGACGTCCGACCGAAGCGGGCATGGCGTTGCAATTGGATCAGCCGTGGGAGGGCGGATACGCCGGCTATTTCACGGTGTTGCACGACGGTTCTCGTTTTCAGCTCTACTATCGCGGCAAGGCGCATGCGGGCGGAGACGGAAATGACGAAGAGGTGACGTGCTACGCGGAGTCATCCGACGGCATGCATTGGATCCGCCCGGATCTGGGGCTGCACACGGTTTTTGGCACAAAAAAGAACAACGTAATCCTGGCCGGCATTGCGCCTTATTCGCACAACTTCAGCCCGTTTCTGGATTCGCGTCCCGGGGTTCCCGCCGTCGAACGCTACAAAGCGGTTGCCGGCATCCAGGTGAAACCTCCCGCCGATCCGAGTGGCGGCGGGCTCGTTGGGTTTGTCTCCGCGGACGGAATCCATTGGCGGAAGATCCGGGATCAACCGGTGATCACGTCCTCGGATAAAAGCGCCTTCGATTCGCAGAATGTCGTCTTCTGGTCCGAGCGGGAAAAAGTCTATGTTTGTTATGCCCGCACCTGGAAGGCTGTGGCGGGGAAAAGATACCGCTGGATCTCGCGCGCGACGAGCCGCGACTTCCTCGAGTGGACGCCGCTGGTCGAGATGGATTACGGCGACACGCCTCCGGAGCATTTGTACACGAATCAAACCAGCCCGTATTTTCGCGCGCCGAACTTCTACATCGCCCTGGGCGCGCGTTTCGTGCCGAACCGGCATGTGCTCTCGCCTGAGCATGTCCAGAGCCTGAAACTCGGCGCGGCGCGGCAAATCAACGAGTGCTCCGATGCGATTTTGATGACGAGCCGGGGAGGCCAGCACTACGATCGCACCTTTCTCGAATCGTTTCTGCGTCCGGGACTGGGGTTGGAGAACTGGGTTTCCCGCACCAATTATCCGGCGTTGAATGTGGTTCAGACCGGGGCGACGGAAATGTCCTGGTACGTCCAGCGGCATTATGCGCAGCCGAGTCACGCGCTGGTGAGATATACGCTGCGGCTCGATGGTTTTGCCTCCGTCCGCGCGCCCTTTGGCGGCGGTACGCTCACGACGCAGCCCTTTCGTTTTCGCGGATCGCACTTGGAGATCAATTATTCCACGTCATCCGCGGGCGGTCTGCAGATCGAAGTGCAAGATGAACACGGCGCGGCGCTGCCCGGCTATGCGGTTGCCGACTGCAAGGAAATCGTCGGCGATGAAATCATGCGCGTCGTGCAGTGGAAAGCCGGACCGGACGTCGCAGCCTTGGCCGGACGCACCGTCCGCCTGAAGTTTTTCCTCAAGGACGCGGATCTTTATTCATTCCGGTTTACGGAATGATCTGGCCGGAAATCTCCAAACCATTTTTAGCCACGAAAGATCACAAGGAACACAAAGAAGAGGAGTGTTCCGATCTATGTGTTCCTTGTGATCTTTCGTGGCTAAAAATTCCAAGGCTTGGATGAGACGGCGGTTCCGCCGCTTTCCTGGGGCCGATCTAAATCGAAAAGGCTCTAGTTGAGCCCGCCGGAGAAAGGCATCAGGTTTTCCGTCACCGGCGCCGCGCGATTGCTCCGGCCATCGTCCGAGGTCTTCTCGGCCGCCTCAGCGCTCATCCGCAGGTTCACATTTTTTTCCTTGGGAAAGGTGATGGTGATCGCAGGCAGACCGGTGGTCACGGGAATCGTCCGGCGGGGCGTCGCCTCCGCCACGCGCTTGTCGGTTCCCTTGGCGTCCTCTTCCGGAGCGGTCTTGGTCAAGGACAGCGTCCACGCGGAGAGGGTGCTGATGCGAATCGTTTCGCTGCCGATCGAGAGCACAAACGAAGCCCCGGTGCCGCGCACGAAGAAGCGCGACACTCCCCGCGCCGCGGAGGAGCCATAGATTGCGCCGGAAGTGCCCTTGTTCACAAGGGTGGCCTCGATCGTGCCGTCGGCGGCGGTGCGCACCGGGCGGATTTCGCAGGTGGTGGTGAGGGAGGTTCCTTCGGCG
The DNA here is from genome assembly GCA_945859965.1 of Opitutus sp. GAS368. GTDB lineage: Bacteria > Verrucomicrobiota > Verrucomicrobiia > Opitutales > Opitutaceae > CAMAPG01. The sequence continues at coordinate 19,977 of CAMAPG010000011.1, forward strand.
GTGAAGACGATCGGCATCACACCCAGTGCGGGGTCGAATTTTCCGACGACCGCGCGGAATGACGTGGCCGCTTCGCCGCGATGGGAGATCTGGCCGGTGAACGTGGCGCCTTCGATCGGCGGCACGGGTAGCACGACGGGCTTGTGCTCGGCTTCCACCGGGGCGTTGCCCGCGAGGAGTCGTTTCGCATTCGTGTAGGCGATCAGATAGGCGTTGCTGGCTTTCAGGTAGCGGGCGATGGCCGCTTCGCCTTCGGACGTGCCAAGCACCACCGAATCCGCCGGCAGCTCGGCCCGGGAACTGCCCTTGAAGCGGCGACACGCGAACGAGCGCGGCACGTCGAAGAAAATCCATTTTCCGTCCGACTTAGTGCCTTGAATCTGAAATTGAAACTCGGCGGTCTCTCCCTTGTAATTGCTCGTTTCGTAAATGGCGGGCAGAACGGGAACCGTTGCGGGTAAGGTGGCTGCTTCGCTGGCCGGCAGTCCTTCGCGGGATACTTGCGCGAGCCGCTGGGCCATCAGTGCATAAAGCGTCGTGGTGGAGGACGAAGCTGGATTGTAGATGGTTTCGGTCAGCTGGACCTGGCCCTTGACGACGTAGAGAAACGTTTTCTTCCCCCGGACCGTGGGTTGGAAATCGAGGGAAACAAAAGCGGTTTTCGCGCCGAAGGCGCTGCTGGCAACGTAGGTGTCGAATGAGCTTCTCGCGGCATCTTTGACCTCCTGCTCGGGAGGAGGAAAAGGATAGATCCAGAGTGTGATAAGAGCGGCCACGAGCACCACGCCGATGCCGCCGATCAGGAAAAATACCTTGGCGGATTTTTTCGGGGTGGGCGGATGATGCAGCTGGTCGGAGCCACCGACTCTCCGCAATGGCACGACCATCGGCGGATTCGTGGGAGCGAGCCGCCGCGCCGCCAGCTTCTTATAAATTTCCTCGCGATCCATGCTTAGGAACGATCAGCCGCAACGAGTTGGAGCGGAGCATTGGGATGGTGCACAAATTCAAGCATTACAGAGCTCATCTTCAGCTTTTTTCCCAAGGCTTGCCTAGCAGAAACGGACTGCGCGGATCATGAATTCATCTGGAGTTGAAACCGCGGTGCGGCCATGAAGATTTTGAGGAGCAGGACCGGATCCATCCGAGCGGTCCGCATTACCAGGTTGGCTGTTTGGGGGCTGAAACGCGCGCGTGGGCCTCGAGGAGATCGTGAAATCGGTGTCGTTCAACACCGACCTGGGTCTGAGCAAGGCGGAGATCGGCCAGGTGCCGTTGTCCGCTGCGTTTCTCCGCGGATTCCCGGGAAAAACCGAAAGGCTGGTCAGTCGATGAATGCTTCGTCCTCCCAGCTGGCGTAGGTTAGCGCCGGCAACGGAGTCGGAGAGACTTCGGGCGCGTTCTCCTTCGGCACCCATCGCACCAGTTCAGCCTTGGCCGCAGCATAGCCCGGGTCGCCGGCGAGGTTACTCCATTCGTAGACGTCGTTCTGGTGATCGTAGAGTTCCTCCGCCCCGTTCCGATACCGGATGTAGCGGAAGCGGTCGTTGCGAATGCTGTGGTTGCCGGGGCCGTAGGTCGTCACCACCGGTTCGCCGCGGTCCTTCACCCGGCCGGACAGAACGCCGCTCAAATCGACACCGTCAAGCGTGTGCGTCTCCGGCGCCGTCAGACCGCACAGCGACAGCAGCGTGGGGTAAAAATCGAGCATGCTCACCGGCGTCCGGCTCCGCTGCACCGGCATCCCGGGAACGGAGATCGCCAGGACCACCCGGCTGGTCTGTTCCCACAGGGCGAACTTCAGCCAGTGGTTCTTCTCCCCCGTGTGAAAGCCATTGTCGGCGGCAAAGACCACGATCGTGTTGTCATTGTAGGGGCTCCGTTCCAGTGCATCGAGCACCCGACCGATCTGCTCGTCCGCGTACGCGGTGGCCGCATAGTAACCCTGCAGCAGCACCTTCCACATCCCGGCGGCGACCACCTCCGCATGTTCGCCGCGATTTGTGGCAATCCAGCGTCCGGGCTTCGGCAGGTCTTCCAGGTCGTCGGCCCGATAGCCGGCCGGCAGCTGGATCGATTCCAGAGGGAACCGGTCAAAATAACGTTTCGGCACGATCAGGGGACCGTGCGGGCGATAAATTCCGCACACCATGAAAAAGGGCCGGTCATGCCTGGCTTGCAAAACCGCGATCGTGCGGTTGGCCTGCTCGGTGTCCTGCTGCAGCTTCGCCGGATCATCGCGATCCCAGTCGTCCGGCAGCATTCCCAGTCGCATGCGCGCCGCCTTGGCGCCTGGCACGGTCCGCAAGGTTCCCGGCAGCAGGTATTTCTCCAGATCCTCGTTCGTGTGCGTGACGTCCTTCGGATTGTCCAGCCACTTGTAGTAACCTGGCGTATAGTCGCCGATATCATCCATCAGGAATGAATTGTGGGCGACTTTTCCATAGCCCACCGTGAGGTAGCCGTTCTTCAGGAAGTGCCCGGGCAGCGTCGTGACTTGCGAGATGAACTTCGTGTTTCTCCGGTAAGACTGCTGGTTATAATACACACCCGAGCGGGAGCTGCGCACGCCGGTGAGCATCGCAGTCCGCGACGGGCCGCAGCTCGGCGCATCGCAGTATCCGTTGGAAAACCACGTGCCGCGGGCTGCGATCCGTTCCATGTTCGGGGTGGGAACCGGGCTGGCCCGGTCCACGCTGGCCAGCTGGAAGGAATGATCGTCGATCAGGATGACCAGCACATTGGGGCGTTTGGGTGCCGGAGCGGCCGCCCGGACGGCCGGGGCCGCGATCAAGGCGCCGACGCAAAATGCGGCCAGAAAAAGGCATGGGCGAAGGAAGCGCGGCACGGGCGCGCGGCCGGAATCCGGGGCGAAGACAACCGGGAGCATGATTCCAGCTTCGAGTCGGCAGGCCGCATCGCAAGATCGTTTTTATCCGCCTTCGCGCGCCATCCCTCTCCTCGGCTACTGCTATGCCCGCGGCCCTGTGAGACGCGAACTGCCGGTCACTTATGCGTTAGGGATGTCCCCCTTGGCAGCGCACTGTGCACTGATTTCGTAACGGGTTTATTTTCGGCATCTACCGGGCTCATCACCTGATTTTCGAAATGCGACAACTATTCCGCGAAGGCTCAGAAAAATAGCTGTTTTGAGGGTCTTTGCTTGACGTTTGTGGGCTAAAATGGGTTGAAATGGGGTACTTTGGGGCAAGTAGCGGCCCTCTCCCTTGGCGCACTCTGGCAAAACTTTCTATACCGGCCTGTTCCGGCACACGTTGGACGACAAAAATCGGCTCACGATTCCGTCGCTCTGGCGCTCCGCGCACGAGGAAAGCGACACCTTTCTGGCCACTCCGCATCCCGATGGTTACGTGGCGGTCCTGCCTCCCGCGGAGGTCGAGAAACTTTACGAAAAGGTCGCGCAGAAGGCGCTGACCGATCGCGACGCCCAGGATGCTTTCGCGCGTTTCTTTGCGCAGACCCTTTCCTTCAGCTTCGACAAGCAGGGCCGTTTTGGCCTGGCAGCCGAGCTGCTGACGCACGCGGGCATCCAGAAGGACGCCGTGCTGGTGGGTTCGCTGACGAAATTTGCGATCTGGGCTCCGGATCGCTGGCAGAAACTGGAAACCCGCACCTCGGGTGAACACCTCGGCGATCTTATGCGACGCATCGGAATCTGATCATGCGCAAGGCCCCTCGCATTTCCTCCACGCGCATGCCCCTCCTTCTTCTCACGTCCTCCCACATCGGCATCCGTCGGTATTTCCCGGCGTGGATCGACTCCGACGACGGCGCTTCCGCGGTCGAATTGGGCGTGAGCATCGTTTTGCCCCGCCTGCGGGCGGCGCTGCCGCTGCGCCCGGTGCGCGTGGCGGCGAAGGCCCACGCATTCAAACGCCTCTCAACCGATGCGCGCCTGCGTTGAGCTTCCCATGACTTCCGGACATCAACCGGTTTTGCTCGCCGAGGTTCTGGCGTTGCTCGCGCCTCGCGAAAAGGGGCACTACCTCGATTGCACATTCGGCGGCGGTGGCCACACACGCGCGTTGCTGGCGGCGGCCCCGGGCACGACGGTGATCGGCCTGGATCGCGACCCGCAGGCCCCGGCCCGCGCCGAACCGCTGTTCGCGGAATTCGGGGACCGTTTTGCCCTGCTCGACCGCGATTTTGGCCGGCTGGCCGATCTGCCCCAAGAGGGGTTCGACGGCATTCTGTTCGATCTCGGGGTGTCCTCATTTCAATTCGACGACATCGAACGCGGCTTTTCCTTTCGGGCGGATGCCCCGGCCGACATGCGGATGGATCCGCGGAACGGCGTGCCGGTGAGCCAGTGGCTCGAGACCGCCACCGAGGAAATGCTCGTGCGCGCGATTCGCGATTATGGCGAGGAACAGCACTGGCGGCGCGTGGTGCGCGCGCTCAAGGACGCCCGCGGTTCGGGCGCGCTGGCCCGCACCTCGA
>CAMAPG010000012.1 GCA_945859965.1 Opitutus sp. GAS368
GGAAGACCAATCCAGCCGACGATCCCGTTCTCCTCATCGCCCTCAGTTCCGCCACCCTGCAGCAGTCGGAGGTCGACGAATATGCCGAAACCCTCCTGGCCCAGCGGATTTCCACTGTCAACGGCGTCGCCCAAGTGCAGGTCTTCGGCGCGCAGAAATACGCCGTTCGCGTCCAGGTCGATCCTCGTTCTCTCGCGTCACGCGGCATCGGCATCGATGAAGTCCGGACCGCACTCAACGCCAGTAACGTCAACCTCCCCACCGGCACGCTCGACGGCTCGCACAAGGCGCTCACCCTGCAGGCCACAGGCCAGCTCAAGACCGCCGACGCTTTCCGCCGGGTCATTGTCACCTATCGCAACGGCGCCCCCGTCCGCCTCGGCGACTTGGGCCGCGTCGTCGACAGCGTGGCCGACGACAAGTCGGCCGGCTGGTACAACGATGCCCGCTCGATCATCCTTTTCGTCCAGCGCCAGCCAGGCACCAACACGATCGAGGTGGTCGACGGCGTCAAAGCCCTGCTGCCTACGTTCCGCACCCAGCTGCCGGCGTCCGTCAATCTCGAGATCCTGATCGACCGCTCGGTGGCCATCCGCGAATCGGTGGCGGATGTGAAGTTCACCCTCGTTCTCGCGATCATTCTCGTGGTGCTGGTGATATTCCTCTTCCTGCGCTCGCTGACGGCCACGATTATTCCCAGCATCGCGATGCCCATCGCTGTGATCGGGACGTTCGCGATGATGTACGTGTTCAACTTCAGCATCGATAACCTGTCGCTGCTCGCCCTCACCCTCTCCGTCGGCTTCGTGGTCGACGATGCGATCGTGATGCTCGAGAATATCATCCGGCACATTGAAAAAGGCGAACCGGTGATGGAGGCGTCGCTCAAGGGCTCGCGCGAGATCGGCTTCACGATCATCTCGATGACCATCTCGCTCGTCGCGGTGTTCATTCCCGTCCTGTTCATGGGCGGCGTGCTCGGGCGTCTCCTGCACGAATTTGCCGTCACCATCAGCGTGGCGATTCTCGTCTCGGGTTTCATCTCGCTCACGCTCACCCCGATGCTCTGCAGCCGGTTTCTCCGGCCCATCCAGCACAACATCAAGCACGGCCGGTTCTATGAAACCACCGAGCGTATTTTCCAACGCACCGTCGCCTTCTACGAACGCACGCTGCAGATCTCCTTGCGCCACCGCCTGCTCGTCCTGCTGACCGCTGTGCTGATGATCGCGCTGACGGTGGTCCTCCTCGCCGTCGTGCCGAAGGGCTTCATTCCCACGGATGACACGGGACGGATCAGCATGACGATCGAGGCGGCGCAGGATGCGTCGTTCGAGGCCATGCTCGGCTATCGGCGCACCGCGGCCGACATCGTCGCAAAAAATCCTTACATCGATGCCTTTTCCTCCTCGCTTGGTCAGGGAGGCGGCGGCGGTTTCGCCAACAGCAGCCGCTTCAACATGCGCCTGGTCGACCGCAAGCACCGGCCTTCCGCGGACAAAATCGTCCAGATGCTGCGGCGCGATCTCGCCGGCATCCCCGGGATACGGGCCTTTCCCCAAATGCCCGCCAGCATCCGGATCGGAGGCCGGCGTTCGTCCTCGCTCTACCAATATACGCTCTATGGCACCGATCTGCGGGAACTTTATCGTGTGGCTCCAGAGTTCGAACAAAAGGTCCGCGCCCTGCCCGGCTTGATCGACGTCACCTCCGACCTGCTGGTCACGAGCCCGCAAGTGCTCGTCGACATCGATCGCGACCAGGCCTCCGTCCTGGGTGTGACGGCACAACAGATCGAGGACGTGCTCTATAGTGCCTTCGGTGCGCGCCAGGTCTCGACCATCTACACGCCCACCAACCAGTACTTCGTAATTCTCGAGCTGGCGGACGCCGACCAGCGCGATCCACGCGCGCTCGCCTCGCTCTATTTGCGCAACAACGTCGGCAAACTGATTCCTCTCGAAGCGGTCACCAAAATTCGCTCCGCCGTCGGACCGCTGACCGTCACGCATCTCGGCCAGCTGCCGTCCGTCACGATCTCGTTCGACCTCGCAGCCGGTGTGTCGTTGAGCGATGTCACCGATACGATCGAAAAACTCGCACGCAACGAACTGCCCGCCACCATCAGTTCCACCTTCCAGGGCACCGCCGCCGCCTTCACCAGTTCGCTGCGGGGCCTCGGCATTCTCCTGTTGGTTGCCGTGCTGGTGATCTACCTCGTGCTGGGCATTCTTTACGAGGACTTCATCCACCCGATCACCATTCTGTCCGGCCTGCCGTCGGCGAGCTTTGGCGCCCTGATCACGCTGGTGATCTTTCGCCAGGAGCTGAACATCTACGGGTACGTTGGGTTGATCATGCTCATCGGCATCGTGAAAAAGAACGCGATCATGATGATCGACTTCGCCCTTGAAGCGCGCCGGCACCGTGGAAAATCGGCCGAGGATGCGATCTACGAAGCGTGCGTGGTCCGCTTCCGTCCCATCATGATGACCACCCTCGCCGCCCTGGCCGGGACCATCCCGATTGCCTTGGGCTGGGGAGCGGGCGCGGAATCGCGCCGGTCGCTGGGCCTCGCCGTCGTCGGCGGTCTCATGGTCTCCCAATTGCTCACGCTCTACATCACACCGGTCTTCTATCTCTATATGGAACGACTGACCCAGCGTCTCGCCCCCAAACCGGTGCCCGAAGGCGTGGCCGTCGGATCCACCGTAAATTAACCGTTCATCCCGGGGGATCCGCGCATCGCGGATTGCCCCGCTGGTTTTTCCGGTGTTGCGTAACGGGGTGGAGCCTCCATCCGACACCACCCCCGCCGCCCGGCTGGCCCGCCAGATCGAGTTCATTGTCGAGGTCGACAAACTGAAGGACATCTTCCGGCAAACCGTGACGACCCAGAGCCGGCGCGCGGAAAACGACGCCGAACACTCCTGGCATCTTTGCCTCTGCGTCCTCGTCCTCGCCGAACACGCCAACGCGCCGCAACTCGACGTGCTGCGCGTGCTGAAGATGTTGATCCTGCACGATCTCGTCGAAATCGATGCCGGCGACACCTTTGCTTACGACACCGCCCGCATGGCGGATCAGCACGAACGCGAAGACCGGGCGGCCGACCGCATCTTCGGGCTCTTGCCTTCCGACCAGGCCCGCGATTTCCGCGCGCTCTGGGATGAGTTTGAAGAGAAACAAACTCCCGAGGCCAAATTCGCCAGCGCCATCGACCGGTTTCAACCGATGCTGCTCAATTGTCGCACCGAAGGCGCGGCGTGGCGCCGTCACGGAGTCACGCACGACCGCGTTCTGGCCCGTAACGCGCACGTCGCGGACGGATGCCAGCCGCTTTGGGAATACGTGATCGCGATGGCCCAAAAAGCCGTGGACGCCGGCCATCTGGCTCCAGCCCCAAAAACATGAGGGCGGCCGCGGCTTCCACTCCGTCCCGGCAGTGGCTGCACAATGCCGCGCTCGACCTGCTGGTCGGTTGCGGCGCGTGGTCGCTCCCGCTGCTGGTCCTGACTTTCCTGGTGCAGCGGGAGAACGCGGTGAGTGTCGCGTTCGCCTTCTACCTGCTCGGGGTGTTTTGCAACAACCCCCACTACATGGCGACCCTCCATCGCGCCTATCACACCGCGGAGGACTTCAACAAATACCGCTTCTTCACCGTGTACGTGACGGTGTTGCTGCTACTGACCGTGGTCCTCGTCCACCTGATTCCGGGACTCTTCCCGTGGGTGGTCACCCTCTATCTGACCTGGAGCCCCTGGCACTACACCGGCCAGAATTTCGGAATCGCCCAAATGTTCGCCCGGCGCGCCGGTGCGCCCTCCGACCCGCTGGCCCGCCAGCTCCTTTATGCCAGCTACGCCGCCTCCTATGGGGTGTGGTTTCTTACTCTCCATACCGCTCGCGACGCAGGGGATCCTTACTTTATCAGCCTCGGCATTCCGGAGACCGTCGCAGTCCCTCTCCAGTTTTTCTTCATTCTCGTTTTTCTCGGCTGCGCCACCGGAGCCTTCACGCACCTGGCCCGGCACCTGCCGGTCCAGGCGCTGATCGGCCCGCTCACGCTGACGCTGACCCAGCTGCTTTGGTTCGTCGCTCCCACCTTGCTGACGCGATTCGCGGGGCTGGCCCTGCCGGCGAGCTATTTCAGCGCGGGGGCACTGGCCTTCATGCATTGCGCGCAATATCTCTGGATCACCAGTTACTACGCGCGCCAGGAAACAGGCCGGGCGGCATTGACAGGGGCGGCCTCCGCGCCGCGGCGTTTCAATTTCTGGTCCTATTACTTCGCCCTCATCGTCGGCGGCATTGCCCTGTTCATCCCCGGACCGTGGCTCACCAGCCGGCTGTTGAAACACGATTTTGTGGAGAGCTTCATGATCTTCATGGCGCTGGTGAACCTGCATCATTTCATTTTGGATGGCGCCATCTGGAAGCTGCGCGATGGCCGCATCGCCCGCCTCCTGCTCGGCTCCAACCGGGAGAAAAATCAGGAAACGGAAGTCGGTCAGGAATCCGGAGGACATCATCTCGGCTGGCTCTTCGGTCCGGCCAGGACTGCCCGCATTCTCCGCTATGTATTGGGGGGCGCGCTCCTCGCCCTGGCGGCGATCGACCAATGGCAATATTTCGCCACCACCCGCGCCGCCGACGGAACGGCGCTGGCACGTGCAGCGACGATCAATCCCTATGATTCCCGCCCCGCTTTCCGCAGCGCCCAAAAGCTCGCGGCTGCCGGGGACGGCGCGGGGGCGCAGCGCGAGCTCAGGCAGATCCTCGCCTTGAATCCGTTCAATGCCCCGGCCCAACACTTGCTGGGCGAACTTATTTTCCGGTCCGGCGATACGGCGGCAGCCCTCGCCCACTACGACCGGATGGCGGAGTTGTTCCGTCCCGATCTCGCCATTGCCACCAACCGAGGATTGCTTGCGACCGAACGCGGCCGGCCCGCCGACGCCGTCGCCCGTTTCGAAGAAGCGCTGCGGCTCGCACCCCATCAGGCCCGCCTGCATTTCCTGCTCGCCGAGGCCCTGGGCGCGGCGGGCCAGCCTCATCGCGCCATCGCCCAATACGAGCTCTTCACGGTTTTGCTGAAGGAAACGTCCGCCATTTCCGGCGACGATCTTGCACTCTACCGGGAAGCGACCTTCAGGCTCGGCGACTTTTACGACCGCCAGGGCGATTCTTCCCATGCCGAGCCATGGTTCCAACGCGCCGCCGATCTTGCCGCCACGCAACATCAGTTTGCCGAGGCCAAGCGTGCACTCACCCGGCTCGCGGAACTGCAGGAAAAACTAGGACGAGCGGACGATGCCGCCAAAAACCGCGCGCTCGCGCTGCAGGCGGGGCATTATTCGCCATAGGAGCGCGATGACCGCGGAAAATCCGCCGCAGCGGTGGTCAGCTCAAATCGCGAATCGAACCAAACTCCGGATCGAAGAGCCGCCGGTATGTCCGCACGATCATTCCATCTGTCAAGCCCGCGAGCCAGTCGCAGATCCGCCGGGCCTTGCCCGCCGGCGTTTTTTCCGCTTCGATCAGCCGGCCAATCCTCGGCGGCAGCAGATTGATCACGCGGGAACCCTTTTCGACGTAATTGGCCCAGCAGGAATCCCAGAGGTCGAACAAGACCTTGCGCGCCTTGTGTTCCATCTGCTGGAGCTGCGGGCTTTCAAAGATGATGTCATTCGCCATCTTCTTGAAAAAAAGCGCCTCGCGCTCGGCTTCGGGAGCCACCACCAGTTCAAACCGGTAGCGATTGGTGCGTTTGGCCATGAAATTATTCCGCTCGCGCAACCGGCAGGCAGTGATGAATCCACCGATTTTCTGGGCAAACACTTCTTCGAGCCGGTCGCGTCGGATCGCGTTGCCCAGCTGATCCAGCAACCGCTGGCGCTCGGGATCGATCGCCTCGCCCTCCGCCCAGGTTTCGATCCGTTCAAGCGTGAGAAAGCCCGCCTTCACCCCGTCGACGATGTCGTTGAGCGAATAGGCCGCGTCATCAGCCCAGTCCATGATCTGGCACTCCACGCTCTTGAAGGCATTCAGTTTTTCCCCGGCCTGCAGGGACTTCGGAATCGCCGCTCCGCCAAAGACAAAAGCCCGGATCTTCGCCTGGGGATCGTAGAGGAAATGATTGCCCGGCGGCCGGGGAAACTCACTGAAGAGTTTTTTGTACTTGAATACTCCATCCAGCAGCGCCCGGGTCGCCTGCATGCCGCGCACTCCCGCCTCATTTTCGTAAAGCGTGTTGGTGAGGAGATGCAGCGTCTGCGCGTTGCCCTCGAATCCGCCCCACCCGAGCATCAGTTCCTGCAACGTGCGTTCGCCCGAATGCCCGAAGGGCGGATGCCCAAGGTCGTGGGCCAAGCACACCGCTTCCACCAAGTCGCCATCAATATAAAAATCCTCGGCCAGCAAGCCGCGCTGCGTGCGCAAAAAATGACAGATCGACCGCCCGATCTGCGCCACTTCCATCGAGTGCGTCAGCCGCGTGCGGTAAAAATCGTACTCGCCCGAAAGAAAAACCTGGGTCTTCGACTGCAGTTTGCGGAAAGCCTGCGCATGAATGATGCGGTCGCGGTCCACCTGGAAAGCGCTGCGATAATCGGCCTTGCGCGGCTCTCCCTGGGTTTCGCCGTCAAAGGCGTTGTAGAAACGATTAAGCATGAATTTCCCTCCGACACGAAAGCCAACCTTCCCGCGATGCAACTCCTCTTCCGCCCACTTGACCAAGCCCGCCGCCAACAATTAAACCAATTTGGTTTAATTTTATCATTTAAACCATTTTAGTTAATTTGGTCTTTTCCCTCCCCGGGACCGACCCGGCTGATTTTGCAGTAGCGACGGCCACCTCCCCCGCCATGCTCGGGGCGCAACCGGAACACCGTTACCTTATGCCCACCCCTCCACTCTCCGCCTTGGTCTGTCGTCGCCTGGAAAAAGTCGCGCGGGCGAGCGCGAAGAACTCGTATTCGCCTTACTCGCAGTTTCCCGTCGGCGCAGCCCTGCTGGCGGCGTCGGGCAGGATCTACCCCGGGACGAATGTCGAAAACGCGTCCTATAGCCTCTGCAATTGCGCCGAACGCACCGCTCTCTTTACCGCCATCGCCCAGGGTGAGCGCGAAATCCGCGCGATTGTGATTTATACCCCCACGCCGCAGGCCGCCTCGCCGTGCGGGGCTTGCCGGCAAGTGCTCAATGAATTCGGCCCGCAGGCGCTGGTCATCAGCATCTGCCAGAGCCGCGACCGGATTGAAGCCCCGCTCGACCAATGGCTGCCCCTGGCATTCGGGCCAAAAAATCTCGCGGGAAAAGCGTCGCGGACCCGCCGCTGACTTTATCCGCCCCCCAGCAAGTCGCGCACCGTCTGCAGCACTTCGGAACGCGGAATCTCCCGTTCCGATCGATCAGTGAGATCGCGGATTTTCACGACCCCTTTGGCGAGCTCTTCGCTGCCATAAATGAGCGCCAGCTTTGCCCCGGTTTCCGCCGCGGCCTTGAATTGCTTGCCGAAGGCGAGTTCCTTCATCGGATAATCGACGCGATACCCCGCCGCGCGCAAAGCCTGGAGATCGCCGAACGCCGCCTTGCGCTCGGACTCGCCGCCAATCACGCAGTAAATCTCTGGGGCCTGCACCACGTTGGGCATCAGGCCGCGTTGTTCGAGCAGCAGCGCAAAGGTCATGTCGCCAATCGCGAAACCCACCGCCGGTAGCGACGGGCTGCCCAGTTTCCCGATCAGGTCGTCATAGCGACCGCCTCCTGCCAGCGCCCGCAACTCTCCCTTGCGATCGAACGCCTCAAAAACAAAGCCGGTGTAGTAGGCCAGCCCACGCACGACCCCAAGATCGACTTCGACAAAACGCTCCAACCCCATCGCCTGGAGACCCGCCAGCAGCTTGCGCCAATCCAGCAGACGCGACTGCAACTTGTCTCCTCCCAACGGTGCGAGCGTCTCCTCCAAAGCGGCGAGCGATTTAAGCCCCAGGAAATGAAGCAGCTTGGCTTTCAACGCGGGATCAATCGGGCCGAACTGCGCCGTGTAATCCTTGAACGCGTCGTCGCCCATCTTCTCATACTTGTCGATCGCGCCCAGGACCGCGCGGATCCGGACGTCGTCGAGCCCCAGCGCCTCGAGGTAATAAAACCAGAGGTTGCGGTCGCTGAGGCGGACGTAGAAATCGCTTTCGGTCAGGCCAAACGCGCTGAAGCACTGCACGAGCAGCGCAATCAATTCGATTTCAGCCTCGGGACCCGGCTCGCCAAAAATGTCGGCATTGAACTGAAAAAAACAACGCCCCCGCCCCTTCTGCATGCGTTCGTAACGGTAAAATTCGCCGATGCTGAACCACTTGATCGGACGCTTCAGGGCATTGGCCCGGGCACCCACCAGACGGCAGACCGTGGGGGTCATTTCCGGCCGCAATGCGACTTCACGCCCGCCTTTGTCGGTAAAACTGAAAAGCTGGCCCTCGATCTCATCGCCCGACTTGGTTTTATAAAGCTCCAGCGGCTCGAGCACCGGCGCATCGTATTCCGCAAATCCGAACGTGTTCGCGGTCCGCCGCCACAGCTGGAAAAGATGATTCCGGCGCGCAAAGTCCTCGGGATAGAATTCGCGAAAACCGGGAAGGGTCTGAAACGTCGCCATGGAGTCCGGACCGTTGCGGACCTGCCGGGCACAGGCGAACCATTTTTGCGGGCACAAAAAAGGCCGGGAGAACCCGGCCTTCGTCTGGAAAAGAAGAACGCCAACCGACGCGTTACAACTTGGTCAGATCGATCTTGGCGAGCTGCTGCTTGAGAATCTTGCCGGACTTGAATTTAACCACCGCCCGTTGCGGGATCACGACCTCAGCTTCAGGCTTGTTGGGATTGCGGCCAATCCGTTGCTTGCGGACCTGGACTTCCAGGACGCCAAAGTTGCGAAGCTCCACATTGCGACCAGCAGCCAGCGCGTTTTGGATTATATCGAGAGTGCGCTGCACGGTTTCAACGACCTGCTTTTGCGGGAAGTTGGTCTTTTTATAGATCTCCAACACGATTTCACGTTTTGTAAGATTCGTAGACATAGAGACATTGTCCTTTTCGTGCGTCAGGTTTTCGGAATCGTTATTCATCTTAGATTAGTGTTAAGTTACTACCAGTTTAGAAATTACGTCAACCCCTTAACCTAGATTTTCCGGTGCAAATCCGGTGATATACGAGGCGGGAATCTTATGCTGGAACGACAGAACCGCCACTAGCGCAAAAGTTCCCCATCTTCACTGACTTCGGGGTATTTATCCTTTCCGCTTGCCCCCTCGTTCACTGCGCTTCCTTTCATTAATCCATGCCCGATCCTGTCGCCATCAACTCGATGTTTGCACGCGTTGCACGACGTTATGACTTGGCCAACAGGGTCTTAAGTTGCGGCATGGATCTGTGGTGGCGGCGCCGGCTGGTCGCAGCCGTGCGCCATCATGCACCCCGCGATGTCCTCGATCTCGCGACGGGCAGCGGCGACGTCGCTTTTGCCCTCGCCCGCGGACTGATGCCTCCGGTTCGTATCACAGGCATGGATTTCTGCGAACCCATGCTGGATGAGGCGAACCTGAAAAAAACCGCCGCGAACGACCCCCGTTACCACGACATTGTGTTTCGTCCGGGCGATGGCATGGCGTTACCCCTGCCGGACGCGAGTTTCGACACCGTGACCATTTCGTTTGGATTGCGCAACATGGCCGACCGCGCCCGCGCATTAAGGGAAATGCGCCGCGTGCTCCGCCCGAATGGACGGCTTTATATTCTCGAATTCTCGCAGCCCCATCGCGCCTTCCGATCGCTGTACTACTTTTATCTTCTCCGCATTTCCCCCTGGATCGCCGGCTTGGTGACGCGGGAACGCTCCGCCTACGAATATCTCGGCAGCTCCATTGAAAAATTTCCCGACCGGGCGAACCTGAGCGCGGAAATCAGCTCCGCCGGATTCTCCCGGGTAAGCGCCAGCAGCCTGACTTTCGGCGTTGTCGCTTTGCACGAAGCGGTCAGCGACTCTTAAGCCTGCTTTCGTGCGACCGAACAGTCAGGCCAAACGGCCTGATCAACCGAACGATTTCCCGCAACCACAGGTACTCGCCGCGTTCGGATTCTTGATCTCAAAACCCTTGCCGTGCAGGCCGTCGTCAAAATCGATATTCGAGCCGCTCAAGTAGGCCAGGCTGGTCGGATCGATGAGGATATCCACCCCTTCGCTCGCGATCTCGGCATCATCCTCTTTTCGTTCGTCGAACGACATGCCATACTGAAAACCGGAGCATCCGCCCGACTCGACGAAGATGCGCAAGCGTTTCGCGGGCGCGCCGAGCTCCGTCTTCATGGTCCGCACCTGTTGGGCCGCGCGGGGCGTGAGCGTGATCATGCGCGCAAAGTAGGGTTGATTGCAGTCGTGTCAAACGCCCGGCGTTCAAATTTCATGCCAAAATTTATTTGCGCACTTGCAAGCGCTTGACGCGATCTCTTTGTTGGAAGGGTGGCGTCCATTAAACACGTTTTCAGCGAAATCCATTATGAGATGACGCGAAAGATCGCAGACGGCGGCATGGGCGTGGTTTACGAAGCCCATCAACGCGGCTCCGGTCAGTTCAAGAAGGTCGTCGCCGTCAAATTGATCCGCGAGGAGTACTCGGCGATCGAGGAATTCCAAAAAAACTTTATTGGGGAAGCCCGCCTGGTTGCCGACCTCATCCATACCAACATCGTGCAGACTTACCACCTAGGCCAGGTGGGCGGACAGTATTTCATGGTTATGGAATTTGTCCGCGGGGTGAACCTCGAGCAATTTCTTGAACGTCATCGCACCTTGCACCAGTTGATTCCCATCGACCTCGCCGCGTTTATCGTTTCGCGCATCGCCCGGGGCCTTACCTACGCGCACCAGAAGCGGGACAGCGAAGGACGCTTGCTGGGAATTGTACACCGCGACATCGGACCCAAGAACGTCCTCGTGGCCTATGAAGGCGACGTCAAGTTGACGGACTTCGGCATCGCGAAGGCGCTCGACCTGATGTACAATGAGGAAGGCAAGGTCATCGCGGGCAAGGACGAGTACCTTTCGCCGGAGCAGGCCAGCTATGCGGTGACTGACGCGCGCGCGGATCTCTTTCCCCTCGGCATCGTCCTCACGGAACTCTTGCTGGGAAAAAACATCTTCCGGTCCGCGGATCGCGCACAGTCCCGCCGCAACATTCTGACGATGCCGATCCCCCAGTTTTCCACCCTGCGGCCCGACATCGACCCCAAGCTCGAGGCGATCATCCAAAAGGCTCTCCAGCGGGATCGCGACAAACGCCACCAAAGCGCGGCGGAATTCCTCACCGAGCTGGAAATCTACCTTTACAGCGATCGTTACGGCCCCACGAACGAAAAGCTCGGCGTCTATCTCAAGGAGATCATGGGACATCGCGAGCTCATCGCGCCCACTCCGACCACCCGGCCCCCCACGCCCACCCCGACACACTGACATGTCCACTGTCAGCGCCACTTTTGTTTATGAGCGGGCCCGGCTTTAGCCAAGATCTTCGCCAACGCCAAACCCAGTCTCTTGTCCTCGCGCCGCAGCTGCGGCAGTCGCTGAAGATTCTGCAAGTGGCGGCGCTCGATCTGCGTTCCGTCATCCAGGAGGAACTCCAGGCCAATCCCACCTTGGAGGAACTGCCGATGGACGGCATGAGCCTGGACAAGGAACGCGATGCTTCGAGCGAAAGCGGCGCTGACGCCGATGGCCCGGCGGATTCCGATACCACCGAGTCACGCGAGGAATTGGATTTCTCCAAGGAGTTCGAAATTCTCAACAAGCTCGACGAGGATTGGCGCGACCATATGGCCAGCGCTGGCGGAGCCCAGCCTTACACGACCGAAGACGCGGAGAAACGGCAGCATTTTTTCGATTCATTGGTCACAGTGACTTCCCTGCAGGAGCACCTGATGCAACAAGCCGAGCTGGCCGATCTGGCACCCCAGGCCCTGGATGCCATGCGTTACCTGGTGGGAAGCCTGAATGATCGCGGTTTCCTCACCCAAGCTCCCCCGGATATCGCCCTCCAAACCAACCTGCCCCTGACCGCGGTGCAGGACGCGGTGAAGCTCCTCAAGACGTTCGATCCCACCGGCATTGGCGCGCAATCGATCGAGGAATGCCTGCTGATCCAGCTGGCGGCCAAGGGTCGCAAGGACTCGATGGCGGCCCGGATCGTGCATGATCACTTCGATCTGCTTTCACGCCGCCGAATCCCGGAAATCGCCCGGAAACTGGGCGCGCATTCCGATGACGTGCAGGTGGCGATCGAAGAGATCGGTTCGCTCGATCCCGCGCCCGGCCGGCGTTTCGCCGAGGACAACAACCGGGTCGTGGTGCCGGATGTCACGGTGGAAAAAGACGGGGACAAATGGGTCATCTCGCTCAACAGCGATTACATTCCCCGGCTGCGCATTTCGAATACGTACCGGGAGATGATCGCCAAGGGCACGCTCTCGAAACAAGAGCGGGACTACCTGCGCGAGCGCATCCGCTCCGGCAAATTTTTGATCAACTCGATCGAACAGCGCCAGCAAACGATCGAGCGCATCACCCGGGAAATCATCAAGGTGCAGGAACCGTTTTTTGAAAACGGCGTTTCCCATCTCAAGCCACTCACGATGACCCAGATCGCCGACGCCGTGGGAGTCCATGAAACGACCGTGAGCCGGGCCATCGCCAACAAGTTCATCCAGACGCCCCACGGCGTCTTCGACTTGAAGTTCTTTTTCACTCCCGGCTATCAGGCCGACAGCGGCGCGTCGGTTTCCAACAAGAGCGTGAAAGAGATGATCCACGAACTGATCACCGTGGAGGATCGCAGCAAGCCGCTCAGCGACCAAGAGATTGTCGCGAAGCTCCAGGAAAAGGGCATCAACATCGCCCGCCGCACGGTCGCCAAATATCGCGAGGAGCTCGGCTTGCTGCCCAGTAATCTGCGCCGGGATTATACCTGAGGCTGAGGTTAATTCCGGGGCCGGACTTGGGGGAGAGGCGTCTCCCCGCCTAATACGCCGTCAGTGCGCCCGGCCGGTCAGTTCCAGACTCGGTTCAATCCGCAGCCCCATGCCCTCTTCGAGTGGATCAGGCCCCATCGCCTCTGCCCACGCTGCAAACGCGATCATGCCTGCATTATCCCCCGTGTGCTGTGGCCGCGCCGGCAGGAAAGCAATCTGTTGCCGTTGTACTCCTTGCTCAAGGCGGGTCCGCAACAGGCGGTTATTCGCCACACCGCCGGATAAACCCACGCTGCGCACCGGATGGCTGCCGCGTTCCAATCCCAGCACCGTCTTGCGCACGAGAGCGTCGATGACCGCCTGCTGATAGCTGGCGCAGAGATCGGGCAATCGCGCCTGGACCTCGGCAATCGTCATCTTTTCGAGCAGATAACGCAGACTGGTTTTCAAACCGGAGAAGCTGAAATCCAATTCGCTGCGCTGGCCGATTCCCCGGGGAAAATCGAAGGCGTCCGCGCGGCCGCCGGTCGCCAGCTTTTCGATCAGCGGTCCTCCCGGATAGCCCAGGCCGAGCAATTTCGCTCCTTTGTCCAAGGCCTCGCCGGCCGCATCGTCGCGCGTGGTGGCCAGCACCGTGATCCGCCGGCTGGCATCGAGCGTGAAGAGCAAGGTGTTCCCTCCCGACACAATCAGCCCGAGATGGGGCAACAATGCGTGCAGCCGTTGCTCAAACTGCGCCGGGGCGGCCGCATGCAGCGGGATGAAGGGCGACCAGACATGCCCACGCAGGTGATTCACGCCTTGCACAGGGACATGAAGAGCCAGAGCAAGCGCCTTGGCCCCCGCCACTCCGATCGCCAGGCACGCCGCCAAGCCTGGACCGTAAGTGACCGCCACGCGGCTGATCCCGCTCCAATCCGAGGTTTGCCGCGCGCGCTCTAGCAACGGCGCCAGGTTTCTCAGGTGCTCGCGCGTCGCAAGGTCGGGCACCACTCCGCCGTGTCGTTCATGCAACACCACCTGACTGTGGACCCACTCCCCGACAAGACCGCGCTGCGGGTCGAACAAGGCCAGGGCCGTTTCGTCGCAGGAACTCTCGATCGCCAAAATCATCCGCTTAAGGCCCATCCGTGGAACCCGAAAAAGCCTTGATGCCTTTCAAGACATCCAAGGCGGCCTGGAGCTGCCGGTCTTCCACCGGGACAAAGCCAAACCGGTCGTTGAACTCCTTCGGGTCGGTGACGTCGAACCGGGAACGCTGTAGCCGCAGCTTGTTGTCCTCATCGGGAGTCATCACCACCTCCACTTGCGGCTCAATTCCTTTCTCGTGAATACTCACCCCGCTCGGCGTGTAATAGCGGGCGGTCGTCAATCGCAGTCCTTCGCCATTCTTCAGGTTGAAAATGGACTGAACCGATCCTTTGCCAAAAGAGCGTTCGCCGATGATCACGGCGCGACCGGTGTCCTTGAGCGCGCCCGCTACGATTTCCGCCGCACTGGCGCTTCCGGCATTGATGAGCACCGCCACCGGCAGGTGCAGCTGGTCTCCGCTTCCCTCAGCGCGAAACTCCTCGTGATCCGAGGGTTTGCGCCCCTGGGTATAAACGATCATTTCACCTTTGCTGAAGAAGGGCTCGGCCACTTCCACGGCGGCATCGAGCAAACCTCCGGGATTATTGCGCAGATCGAGCACCAGACTGTCGATGCCGTCCTGCAGCAGCCGGTCGAGGGCGCGTCCAAATTCCTCCGCCGAACGCTCGGAAAATTCCGCGAGCTGAATGTAGCCGATTCCTCCTGGGAGCACCCGCACTTCGCGCACGCTGTCCACCTTGATGATTTCGCGCTCCAAGGTCAGGTCCAGGGTCTTGCCCGTGCTCGGACGGTAAACGGCAATGGCCACTTTCGTGTGCGGGGCGCCCCGCAATTGGTCGATGACGCTGACCATCGTCACGCCTTTCCCGATCGCGAGGCCGTTGACTCGGACAATTTCGTCCCCGCGAAGGATGCCGGCGCGTTCCCCCGGGGTGCCCGCGATCGGCGAGATGACCACCACCTTGCCTTTGCGCATCTCGACTTGGATGCCGATGCCGCCAAATTTTCCGCTCATCTCCGCCTCCACCTGGCGGTAGTCGCGGGATTCGAGAAATTCCGAATGGGGATCGAGTGTCTCCACCATGCCGTGAAGCGCGGATTTCGTGAGCTGGCCATAGGCGGACTCCTTCGCATCGACATAGTTCTCATTTACCAGCTTCAACACTTCCCGCACATAGTCGGTCGATTGATCGAGCTCGCGATTGCCAAACCAGCCCCAAGCCAAAGCCGTGCGGGTCGCGACCAACGCGAGCCCGAGGCCGAGCGTAACGCCGGCAGCGATGGCCAAAGTCCGTTTGAACATGGCGGAGACTTTGCGGATCAAACCGCGTTTGTAAATGGGTTCGTCGCACTGCGCCGCCCCGGTTTATCCGCGTGAAAAACTGCGATAGCGATGCCTCGACGCTCACCTTCCTCTCAGGTTTTCTACCGGTCTCCGCATGACCCAAGCCAGAATTTCCCCCGAGTTCCTCGCCGTGTTTCGCCAAAAGGCGGACGCGGCGGGCCGGATGACATTCGCGCAATTCATGGAGATCGCCCTGTATGACCCCCGCGTGGGTTATTATTGCCAGCAGCGCCCCCGGGTGGGCTATGCGGCGGGCACCGATTTTTTTACGGCCAGCACCAGCGGCCCGATCTTTGGAGAGCTCATCGCGGCCGCTTGTGTTTCATTGTTAAATGGCTCGGATCCCCGCGATTTTAAATTTGTGGAAATCGGAGCCGAAGCCGGTGCCGGTGTCCTGAGCGGAATTTCCCATCCGTTTGGCAGCCTGCAGACCATCCGGGTCGGGGATCCACTGGAGATTTCCGGTCCTTGCGTGGTATTCTCGAACGAACTTTTCGACGCCCAGCCTTGCCAGCGCCTCGTCTTCCGAAGCGGCGCCTGGCGCGAACGCGGGGTCGCATTGAACGACGGCGTGTTCTCGGAGGTGGAACTGCCTTTGACCCGGGTTTCCGCCCCGCTTCCCGCCACCGCCGTGGAGGGTTACGCATTTGATGTGCCTTGGAGTGCAAAAATCCTGGCCGATCGCATTGCCCGCCAACCTTGGACTGGGCTTTTCGTCGCTTGCGACTATGGGAAAACCTGGCGCGAGCTCACAGAGCACTGTCCCGCCGGCACCGCCCGGGCCTATTATCGGCACACGCAGTCGAATGACCTGCTGGCCCACCCCGGAGAACAGGACCTCACCTGTCATATTTGCTGGGATTGGCTAAGCGAAACACTGGCACACCATGGATTTGCCAGTCCCACGGTGCCTTCGCAGGAGGCATTTTTCGTCAATCACGCCGAGACTTGCATCGCCGCTGCCATTACCCAGGAAGCGTCGCGTTTTAGTCCCAAAAAACAGGCCCTGCTTCAACTCCTTCACCCGTCCCACTTGGGGCAAAAATTTCAGGTTTTGCATGCCCGGCGCGAGGCCTTGACCGGAAAGCCCCTGGCGCCCGAAGCCCCATTCAACCTTTGAAAAATTCCCCTTGCTTCACTTCCGACCAACCCTAATTTCGAACCTTTAACCAACTCGAAACCATCATGGCCAGAATCTGTGCAATCACCGGTAAGCGCCCCGTCAAGGGCAGCATCATCAATCGCAAAGGGCAGTCCAAAAAGAGCGGCGGCATCGGCACGCACGTGACCAGCATCACGAAACGGAAATTCCGGCCCAATTTGCAGCGCATTCGCATCAAGACCGCCAATGGCGGCACGAAGCGCGTTTGGGTCGCCGTCAAGGCGATCAAGGCCGGCTTGGTCCAAAAGGCCTGATCCAAGGAGACTTTTCCCCGACCGCGACCTTCCCGGTCGCGGGCTTTTTTGTGTCCGGAAGGCTTATTTCGGCACCGCCACCGGCGTGAGGTTGCCCGCCCAAAGCTGACGATAAATCGCATTGTCGGGCACCTTGACCCGCCGCACGTCGAAACGCCGGTCTTCCACGTAGTCCAACCCGTAGTGAAAAGCCGCGAGCAAAAGCGGGTAGGAAAATGTCGTCTTCCTGTGCAAATAGCTTCGCGAATAAGCAAGGTAGTCGATCCCCGCCTCCAGATTCATCCGCCAGTCCCAAACCATCGGTTCATAAGCGGCGGAAGAAACGGTGCGCCAGGCCGCGGGCTTGATTTGCAAAAGTCCCCGCGCCTCACCGTTGCGGGCCGCGGGATCGAAGTTCGATTCGGCTGCGACCACGGCATAGATGAACGCCGGATCGATCCGATACCGCGCCGCGGACGGTTGAATCGCCGCCCAGATTTCAGCGCGAGTCGGCGGTGGACTTGTGGCCCCGGCCGAATCTTCGCGGGGGCAGCCGAACGCGATCAGGGCGCTCATCATCACAGGAACCCACAGGCGCATGACGCGGAAATAGACAGGAAGCGCCAAAGCGCAACGTCCCAAGTACCTCACACCCCTGGCCAAGCCTTGAACACCATCGCCGCGTTTTGTCCGCCAAACCCGAGGTTGTTGCTCAACACGGTGCGAACGGTCGCCGTTCTCGCTGTATTGGGCACGTAGTCCAGTTCGCACTCGGGGTCAGGGTCGACCAGATTGATCGTCGGGGCGATGCGGCCCGATTGAATCGTCTTCACGCAAATGACCGACTCGATGCCACCGGCCGCGCCCAGCAAATGGCCCGTCATCGATTTGGTGGAACTGATCGCGACTTTGCGGGCGTGGTCGCCAAAAACTTTCTTGATGGCCAGCGTCTCAAACTTGTCGTTGTACGGCGTGCTCGTGCCGTGGGCATTGATGTAGTCAATCTGGGCAGGTTGGACTCCGGCACTCGCCAGCGCGCGTTTCATCGCCATGGAGAGGCCCTTCCCTTCCGGATCTGGTTGGGTGATGTGAAACGCATCACAGGTCGCCGCATAACCGGCGAGTTCACAGTAGATGCGGGCTCCGCGTGCCAGGGCATGCTCCAGGGATTCGAGCACCACCACCCCCGAGCCCTCGCCCATGACAAAACCATCGCGCTGGGCATCGAACGGCCGGCTGGCGTGCGCCGGGTCGTGATTGCGGGTGCTCATCGCTTTCATCGAGCAGAAACTCGCGTACGCAAAAGGGGTCACGGACGCCTCGGTTCCGCCCGCCACCATCACGTCGGCATCACCGCGGCGGATGGCGTGCGCCGCCTCACCCAAGGCGTGCGTGCCCGTGGCACAGGCGGAGACGATTCCGAAGTTCGGGCCACGCGCGCCCAGCTCGATCGCGACCAAGCCCGCGCACATATTTCCGATCAGCGACGGAATCGTGAAAGGGGAAACCCGGCGAGGTCCCCGCTCGGCCATCACCTTGAGTTGCGACTCATACGTGTACATGCCGCCAATGCCGGAACCGATGATAACGCCCACCCGGTCGGCATCCTCCTTCGTCATCTCGAGACCGGAATCCAGCACCGCTTGTTTCGCGGCCACAAAACCGAAATGCGTGTAGCGGTCGTTGCGGCGCGCCTCTTTCGGATCCATGTGCTGCGCGGCGCTCCAATCGAGCACCTCGGCACCGATCTGGCAGGCGTAGTCCGCCGGATCAAATTGGGTAATCCGATGCACCCCGTTCCGGCCCGCCAACAGGCTGGCCCAAAAATCATCCACGTTATGCCCGAGGCCGTGAACGACCCCGAGACCAGTGATCACAACACGGCGGGAGACTAGCGGGGGATTTTCCATGATCGGACAGCAGGCTCGTTGCTGGAAAATAAAAAAGCGCTCTGCCGAAAACCCGCAAGGGGCGAACTCGGCAGAGCGCGAAAATTATACGGACGACAAAAGGCTTATTTAGCGACCGCCTTGGCCTTGATGTAGTCGATCACCTGGCCGACAGTTTGTAGTTTCTCGGCGTCGGACTCAGGGATCTCTCCTTTGATCTCATCCTTGAATTCCTCCTCAAAAGCCATGATCAGCTCGACAGTGTCGAGCGAATCGGCGCCAAGATCGTCGAGAAAGGAGGCAGTCGGAGTGATCTGCTCTTCGTTAACGTTCAGTTGGTTAACAATGATCTCTTTGACGCGTTGTTCGATGGTTTTTTGATCAGCCATGGATAGTAAAGTACGAGTGGTTTGGAGGGTTCACATCGCCATGCCGCCGTCAACGGTAAAAACTTGACCTGTGATATAACCGGCCTCTTCGGAACAGAGGTAAGCGGTCATATTTGCGATGTCCGCAGCCTCGCCAAAGCGCTTGAGGGGGACCGCTTCAAGGATTTTGGCCGAAACCTCGGGATTATTTACAAATTCGGTCGTCATGTCGGTTTTGATGAACCCAGGGGCCACTACATTGGCGGTAACGCTGCGGGAAGCAAATTCACGGGCCAGAGTCTTGGTCAGGCCGATCATGCCTGCCTTGGCGGCAGAATAGTTGGCCTGACCGGCATTGCCCATGATCCCGCTGACCGAGGCGATATTGATAATCCGGCCCCACCGTGCCCGTGTCATCGGTCGAGCCAAGTGCTTGGTCCAATGGAAGCAGCTCGTCAGGTTGGTCTGGAGAACCGAATTCCAGTCGTCCTCGCTCATGCGGAAAAGCAGCCCATCCCGGGTGATGCCGGCATTGTTCACGAGAATATCGATGGTCGGAAATTCCGCGAGGAGCTGTTCCGCGGCCTTGGCGACAGCCGGACCATCCGCCACGTCGACCGCCAGCGCCTTGGCTTTACCACCGGCGGCCGTGATCGCCGCGGCCACCGCGCCGCAACTTTCGGCGGACTTTGACACGCAGATCACGGTGACCCCGTGTTTCGCGAGCGTTTCAGCAATGGCTTTACCGATACCCCGGCCAGCGCCAGTTACCAGAGCCGTGCGTTGGTTGAACGTAAGCATGATGATTAAAAGTAGCGAGGAGTGAGTAGCGGGTAGCGAGTAGAAAATTCAAACAGAGCGAATGAGAACGAGGCTTTCGCATGCTCGCTACCCGCTACTCGCTACTGCCTATTTTTGTTCAATAGACATCGCGTTGGTAACGCTTGTCCTTCTTGAGCTGTTTTACGTAGTCGATGGCCTGCTCGTGGGTCAGGCCGCCCTGTTCAGCGACAATTTCATGCAGCGCGGTGTCCACATCCTTGGCCATTCGCTTGGCATCGCCACAGACGTAGAAATAAGCTCCCCCATTGATCCAGGCCCAGAGTTCGGCGGCGTTTTCGCGCATACGATCCTGCACGTAGATCTTATGCAGCTGGTCGCGCGACCATGCGAGATCGAGACGGGCCACCTGCCCTTTCGCCTGGTGCTCGAGCCAGTCTTCCTCGTAGAGAAAATCCGTCGCCTTTTTCTGGTCGCCGAAAAACACCCAGTTGCGGCCGCTCGCGCCCGCCGCCGCGCGGTCCTGGACGAAAGCGCGAAACGGGGCGATGCCCGTGCCAGGTCCGACCATGATGCAGTCCTTCCCACCGTCGGCCGGAGGCCCAAAATGCGAGTGGGAAACAAAAACGGGCGTGGGCGTCGTTCCCACCTGAACGCGGTCGGACAGGAACGAAGAGCAAACCCCCAGGCGATCGCGGTTATTGGTGCGATAACGCACAATCGCCACCGTGAGATGAATCTCCGAGGGAAACACTTTGGGCGAGGAGGCGATCGAATAAAGCCGCGGCATCAACCGCCGCATGTGATCGACCAGTTCCTGCGCCGTCAGCCGGGCACTGGGAAATTCCTCCAGAAGATCGGCAAATTCCCGCTCGTCCAAAAAGGCGGTCAGGACTTCCTTGGATTCGGGTGTGAGCAGGCCGGCCAGCTTGGCTTTCTCGTCCGCATGGGTGGCCTTGGACGCGAGCGTTTCCACGATTTTGCGCGTTGGGCCTGCCAAGGCGAGTTTCGAGGTCAAGGCGTCCCGGAAGGGGACCGGAGCGGTCGTACGCGGCAGCATCACGGATTCTTCGCCCGTCGCTCCGAGGCGATGAAGGATTTCCACCACATCCTCCGGACGATTGACCGGAAACACGCCCAGGGAATCCCCTGCCTTGTAGTGCAACCCGCTACCCGCGAGATTCACGACAAAATGCCGCGTTTCCTTGCCCGAACCCGGTTTGCTGAGCAGGCGGTTCTCGGTGACTTTGGCCGGAAACGGATTGTCCTTGGAGTAGACGGAAGTGTCAGCGGGAGCGGACATAGGTCTCCAGATTCAGGCCGCCGCCCGAACCCCCGCAAGCCTTACTTTCGGCCGCCCGTCACCGGCCCGGACGGCGGTGTTCCGGCTCGCGAGCTTGCTTCGCAGAGGCCTTTGCCACCATGTTCGCCCCTCGACATGAGTCATTCCGAACCGATCCGCCTGCAAAAATTCCTCGCTGACGCCGGCGTCTGTTCACGGCGGGCCGCGGAGGCGATGATCGTGGCCGGCGAAGTCTGGGTGAACGGCGCCAAGGCCGTCGTGGGGCAGAAAATCACCCCCGGGACCGACAAGGTCACCGCCAACGGCAAATCCGTGCGTTCCCTCGCCCAGCCCCGCGTCACCCTCGCGATGAATAAACCGCGCGGCCTCATCTGCTCCAACGAAGATCCGCATCATGACGAAACCATTTTCACCGTGCTGCCGCGGGATTTCTCCAAGCTGCGATTTTTCTGCGCGGGCCGGCTGGACAAGGACAGCGAAGGCCTGGTCATTCTGACGACGGACGGCGATCTCGCCCACCGTCTCATGCATCCCTCGAACCTCGTGGTGAAACGGTACTACGTGGAGCTCAAACAGCCCTTTCCGCCCAATCGAATCCATCTCCTGCTCAAAGGGATCATGTACGAAGGCGAGCGCCTGAAGGTGGAGCATGCGGTGCTCGTCAACCCCGGTGCCACCCAAGGTTCAACGCAACTCGACGTGCACATGCACCACGGCAAAAAACGGGAGATCCGCCAGCTGTTCACCGCTCTCGGCTACGATGTGAAGCGGCTGCGCCGCTACCAGATCGGCGCGTTTCCGCTCAAAGGAATCCCATTGCACGCCGTGAAACAACTTTCTACGAAAGAAATCGAACTCCTCTTCCGCATCCCGCTTACCCATCGCAAGGGCGCCGTCGAACCCGCCTCCGCTCATCATGAAAACTAAAATCCTCGCCGTCTGGCTCATCTCGGTCGCCACCCTCGCGGCCGCACCGCTCACGGAGACCACGGCGGTTCACACCCAGCCCGATTCCGCTGCTCCGGCCATCAGTTACCTGAAAGCCGGGACCGAGCCCAAGGCTGCTCCCGACTCGCTTGCGACCACTCCGGCAGGCTGGATGGCCGTGGAGCTGCCCGGACCTTTTGAAGGCTATGTGAATGCCAACGCACTCAGCAAAGGCCTGGATGTGATTCCCGGATCGTCCATTCATCTCGCGCCCAAAAACGATGCGCCGGTGCTGGCTACCATGGCCAAGGGCGACAAGGCCGAGATCACCGGCTTCCATGGCAAATGGACCCAGGTGCGTTTGGAAAAGCCGTTGGTCGGCTATATTCATGTGAGTGTCCCCGCCGGAGTCCCGCTCCCTTCCATGGCCACCGCTCCCGCGATCGCGGCTCCCGAACCGGCGGCTCCGGTCAATGTGACGACGGCCGGAAAACCAGCGCCGATGAACAGCTCCGGAGAGGCCGGCTCAGCTTCCCTTCCCCGGATGTTTCAAGGAAAGTTCGTTTCCACCAAACGCGCGTTCGCACCCAAGCGGCCGTATGATTACCAGATCAACGACAGTTCGGGCGTGCGGGTCGCTTACGTGGACGTCAGCAAGCTGCTCCAGACCGAGCTGATTGAAAGATACCTCGATCACACCGTCGTCGTTTCCGGCCTCGCGCGCAATGTGCCCGACGCGAAGAGCATCGTGATCCAGGCTGAATCGCTCCAACTGAGATAAAACTTTCCGGAAGATTCCGCCAGGGGCGAAGGTGGGTTCCGATTCACTCGCATTCCCCGGCGCTTCCCATCACTCGCTCATGGAACTTAT
>CAMAPG010000013.1 GCA_945859965.1 Opitutus sp. GAS368
GCCGCCATGGCCTCGACAATCGGCACCGCGCGTGGAACCACACAGGGATCGTGGCGGCCGCGGCCCATCAGTTCGGTCGCGGCGCCGTGAATATCCACGGTTTTCTGCGACTGCAGGATCGTCGCCGTGGGTTTGAAGGCCACGCGAAACACAATTTCCTCGCCGTTGCTGATGCCGCCTTGCACGCCGCCGGAACGGTTGGTGAGCGTCCGCACCCGGCCGTCGCGCGACTCGAAAAGATCATTGTGTTCGCTGCCTTTCTGGCGCGCACCGGCAAATCCGCTGCCAATCTCGAAGCCCTTGGTTGCCGGAAGCGAGAGCATGGCCTTCGCCAGGTCGGCTTCGAGGCGGTCGAACACCGGTTCGCCGAGCCCCGCGGGCAGTCCGCGGATCCGACATTCGATGACTCCGCCCACCGAATCGCCGACAGAACGCACCGCCTTGATGCGCTCGATCATGGCGGCGGCGGTCGCCGGATGGGGACAACGCACCGGCGTCGCCTCCACTTCCTCCAGCGTGGGGAACCCGGCAAGGGCTCCTGGCGGAACGGTCAGGTCGTGCACTTGCGTGAGAAAGGCCCGGATTTCCACCGGACTTGCCGCCTGGCCCAAGCTGAGAATTTTTTTGGCGATGGCTCCCGCCGCGACGCGGCCGACGGTCTCGCGGGCCGAGCTCCGGCCGCCCCCGCGGTGATCGCGAAGGCCAAATTTGGCCTGATACGTGTAATCGGCATGCGAGGGACGGAATTTGTCCTTCATTTCATCGTAGGCCGCCGGCCGCTGGTCCGCATTGCGCACGAGCAGCGAAATCGGCGCACCCGTGGTGCGGCCCTCAAAAACCCCCGCGAGGATCTCCACCCGGTCCTCCTCCTTGCGCGGGGTGACAATGTCGCTTTGCCCGGGCCGCCGCCGGTCCAATTCGACCTGGATATCCGCGGTCGTGAGCGGCAGGCGGGGCGGGCAGCCGTCGATCACCACCCCGACAGCCGGGCCGTGACTCTCGCCCCAGGTGGTGATGGTAAAGAGTTTTCCGAAGCTGTTGGGCATGCGAGGCCAGATTTGGACGCCCTTTTCCTTCCCGCAAGCGGCAAATCCGCGCGGGGCAGGCAACCTTCGCAGGAGAAAGCCGTCATAACACAAGACGGTTTACAAAGACCCGGCTTTCTCTTCTCCTTTCCACCCCAGCGGGCCCCAGGTCGCACTTCATCACCCACTCCCTCTTTCCCTGCATGAGCCTGCGCTTTTTTTCTCTGAGCCTTCTCGCTTGTTTTGCCGCGGCTCTGACCGCCCCCGCTCAGACGACCCCGCCCGCCCGTCCGCCCAACGCCCCGGCAGCGACGTCCAACCTGGCCAGTCTGGGCGACGATGAACTCGTCGGGCCGATCAAGATGCCGGATGCCGATCTCGACACCGTGCTTGGCGCGCTGGAACTTTATACCGGCCGGAGCATCCTGCGGCCCTCGACCCTGCAAGTCTCGCCGGGCGGCTACAACATCGTGCTGCCGCGCCCGATGGCGAAGTCCGATGTGATTCTGGCCATCGAGACGGTGCTGCAGCTGAACAATATCGCCGTCCTGCCCTTGGGGGACAAATTCCTCCGCGTCGTGCCGCTTAGCGTGGCCCGCACCGAAACTCCGGAGATCATCAACGGATCCACTCTCGATCGCCCGGCCAGCGGCAAGATCGCCTCAAAACTCTTCATGCTGGAATTCCTCCGGGTGAATGAATTCGTCGCCCAGATCCAAAGCAGCATGCTTTCGCCCAACATCGGCGTCGGCTTCGTGCTGCTCCAGAATTCCAACGCGGCGCTCATCACCGACACCATCAGTAATCTGCAGCGGATTGAAATGCTCCTTAAGCAGATCGACCGCCCGGTGACCACGACCATCAAGCCGAAGTTCTACACCCTGCAGAATGGCGCCAAGGCCAGCGATGTCGTGGCCAAGATCCGCAGTTTCATCAGCCCCACGCTCCAGCTGCAGCTCGGCGATTCGACCACGTACAGCGCCGACGATCGCACCAACCAGGTCATCCTGATCGCCGATCCCCGCCAGCATGAGTTCTTCGACGCGCTGATATCCAAGCTCGATGTCAAAGCCGACCCGAACACGCGCAACGAGGTCATCTATCTCCAGCACGCCGTCGCCGCACCGGTAGCCCAGCTGCTGAGCCAGATCGTCAGCAGCCAGAATGCCGCATCGCAAAAAAACAACCAGTCCGTGCGGCGGGGCCAGGGCGTGCAGCCCACCACGCCAGCCGGCGCTCCTCCTCCCGGAGGTGCCCCCACGGTGGCCACGGCCGCCGCCGGGTTCGACCTGCCCGGCGCCAATGAATTCAGCGGCTTGATGACAATCGGCTCCGACGAGCGCAGCAATGCCATCGTAGTGTCCGGGACAATCGACGATATCCGCCTGATCAAGGAATTGATCAACAAACTCGACATCCTGCTGGCCCAGGTGCGCATCGAGGTGATCATCGCCGAGGTCACGCTCAATGACACGGACAAGAGCGGCATCTCCGCCCTGGGCCTGACGTTCGGCACGGATGACGTGCGCGGCACGCACATCACCAACTTTTCCGGCACCGTCGCCGGTTGGGCCGTCACCGAAGGCGTCGTCAATCCTCTGGCCTTCAAAGCCGCGCTCGCCGACGCCGGGAGCCGCAGCCGGTTGAACGTCCTGCAGAACCCGACCATCGTCACCACCCACGGCAAACAGGGCCAGGTCGTGGTGGGTCAATCGACCCCGGTGGTGTCCTCGATCCAATCGACCCCGGCCGCCACCGCAACGGCTAGCAGCGGCTTCGCCACGCAATCGACCGTGAACTACAAGGAGGTCAATCTAGACCTGAAGGTCACGCCTTTCATCGGCAACGACGGCAGCATCCAGCTCACCATCGACCAGACGATCGACGATATCATCGGCAATGTCAGCATTCCCGGAGTCGGCGACCAGCCGATCGTCGGCCATCGCAAGGCCACGTCGTTCATCAATGTGTATGACGGCCAGATGATCGTGCTCGGGGGGCTCCAGCGGAATTCGTTCACGAACAACCGGGCCAAGCTCGGGCTCATCTACGAGATTCCCATCCTGAGTAATCTGTTCGGCGACCGGACCAAAAAGAGCGAGCGCACCGAGCTGCTCCTCTTCATTCGCCCGCATGTGATCGCCCCCAACGAAGGCTCCGCCGACGCCAACAAAACGATCAACACGCTCTCCAATCGGGATCAGATCCAGCAGTACCTCAAGGATCCCTCGAAAATGCCCAGGGAAGGGCTGATCGAGAACTTAAAATAAGCGCTCCGGAGCGCCAATTTTTATGTCCGTGCTTCTCCCTGATCTTGTGCCCTCATCGCTCGCCGCCCGGCTGACGGACGAGCAACGCCAGGCGATCGCCGAGGCTCCGCGTGGTTTGCGGCTCGAGGCACTGGCCAAGGCGCTGGGCCTGGGCGAACCTGAAACCCTGAAAACCCTCGCGACGGCGGCGGGGCTCGCTACCGCAACCAACCTGGTGACCGATCCGGACGCGCGCGGGGTTCTGCCCGCCCGGCTCGTCCATGACTACCAGATCATTCCCATCCAGCTGAAAACGGACGGCGGCGAAGTCAAAACCGACGAGCCATCCTCGCCTGCCGATCCCGAGACGCTGGCCTCCGTCCCGCTTCATCTCGCGACCGCCTGGCTGCCCGATGAGATCATGACCGACTGGCTTCGCACGTTCACACCCCGGCCGCTCGTGTGGCATCTGGCGGTGCCGGAACGCGTGCACCAGTTGATCATCGAAAACTTTGGCGTCGGTTCCGGCTCCCTCGAGGGCAAGGACGATGGCTATGTCGCTCCCGAGGCCCTCCAGCAGAACGAGGAAGTGGTCGATGAAGATGCCGCCGTGGTGCGTTTCGTCACCGACGTCGTCACGCAGGCCATCGAAGACCAGGCGACAGACATTCATTTCGAGCCGCAGGAAGGCCAGCTGCGGATCCGGTACCGGGTCGACGGCCTGCTCGTGCCCGTGCCGCTGCCGGAAAATCTCCTGCGCTTTCAGGATGCGATCATTTCGCGCCTGAAAATCATGGCGAGGCTCAACATCTCGGAGAAACGCCTCCCGCAGGACGGCCGCATCAACTTCAAGGCCAACGGCACCACCCTCGACATCCGCGTTTCCACGATCCCGACGATCTACGCGGAATCGATTTCCCTGCGTTTGCTGAACCAGAAAAAGGAGGCCTACACGATGGACCGCCTCGGCATGAGCCCCGCCGAGCAGGCCCAGATCACGCACATCCTGGACTACCCGCACGGCATCGTGCTGGTGACCGGTCCGACCGGTTCCGGCAAATCGACCTCGCTCAACGCCTTCCTGCGCAAAATCAATTCCACCGACCTGCGCATCATCACGATCGAGGACCCGATCGAATACGAAGTGCCCGGCGTCAACCAGATGCAGGTCCGGCCGGAAATCGGGCTCACCTTTGCGGATGCCCTCCGCCACGTCCTGCGCCAGGATCCCGATGTCATCATGGTCGGCGAAATTCGCGACAAGGACACCGCCGAGATCGCCATTCGTTCCTCCCTCACGGGTCACTTGGTTTTTTCCACCCTCCACACGAATGATGCGCCCGGTGCCATCACCCGTCTGGTCGACATGGGCATTGAGCCCTTTCTCGTCGCCTCCGCGATCGAGCTCGTCATCGCGCAACGGCTCGTGCGCCGCCTCTGCCCGGAATGCTCCCGTCCGGCGCCGATCAGCAAAATCAAGCTGATCGAAACCCTGGCGATCCTGGGCTGCGATCCGGCCGATGCCGAGGTGATCACCGAACTCAAGGCCCCGGTGGGTTGCGATCGCTGCCGCGGCACCGGTTACCGCGGGCGCATCGGCATCTTTGAAATCTTCCGTCTGAACGACGAAATGCACGAGCTCGTGCTGAAGCGCGAAAGCACGCGCACCCTCGCCGAATGCGCGCGCAAGAACGGCATGCGCACCCTCTCCCAGAGCGGCTGGGAAAAGGTGAGGCTCGGCCACACCACGCTCGATGAAGTGCTGCGCGTCATCACCGTGACGGAGAAGTAGGGCGCACCTGCCGTGCGCCGGTTAATGGGTAAACGTTTATGGTTAATCGGTCTTGTTCCCTCCCCCCTCGCGGTCGCGATCAGCGGTGTCTCCCCATTAACCCACAACCCTTAAATCTTAACCATCCCACCCCATGCCACGGTTCACTTATGCCGCCCGCGATCGCACGGGGAAATCCCTGCCGGGCGCCTTGGAAGCGGCCAGCCGTCGCGATGCCTTGCGCCTCCTTTCCGCCCGCGGGTTGCAGGTCGCCTCGATCGAGGAGGAACTCATTACGGGACGCCCGGCTGCCGGCAAAAAGGGGCTGACCAAGGCACGGCAATCGTTCCTCTCCCGCCGCCAGAGCGCGGCCCCACCCACCCGGAACGAACGGTTGCCGTTCCTGCAGGCCTTGCACGATTTGATGACCAGCGGCATGTCCGCCGG
The DNA here is from genome assembly GCA_945859965.1 of Opitutus sp. GAS368. Classification (GTDB taxonomy): domain Bacteria; phylum Verrucomicrobiota; class Verrucomicrobiia; order Opitutales; family Opitutaceae; genus CAMAPG01. The sequence goes on from CAMAPG010000013.1 coordinate 5,493, forward strand.
CGAATCAGTGCGCTTGCTCTCCCACCGGATCAAGGAACCCGAACTACGCACCCTCTGCACCGGTCTCTGGGAAAAGTTGAGCGAAGGCTCCCCGCTTTCACGCGCCATGAGCGATTACCCGGCGGTGTTCGACAGCTCCACGATCAATCTCATCCAGGCCGGGGAGGCGACCGGCTCGCTCACGGACACCGTCGCCCGGCTCATCTCGCATTTCACCGAGCAACATGAACTGCGCCGCCAGCTGCTTTCCGCCCTCGCCTACCCCGCGTTCATGGTCTGCGTGTCGGGCGGCGTCATCCTCTTCTTTCTGCTCTTCCTCCTGCCGCGGCTCCAGACTTTGCTGACTTCACTCGGAGGCGAGATGCCAGTCTCGACGAAGATCCTGATCGGTGTCTCCCACTTCGCGATCCACTACGGCGTGATCGTGGTCATCGCCGTGGTGCTGGGCGCGATTTCGTTCTGGCGCTGGCGGGCCACCGAGGCGGGCCGCAACACGACCGATGCCTGGATGCTCAAGCTGCCGCTCATCGGTCCTTTCATGGTCTCGCAGACCATTCTCTCCTTCAGCCAGACCCTGTCCGTGCTGCTGGAAAACGGCATCACCGCGGCCGAGGCGCTGCGCATGACTGAACGCCAGATCGGGAATCGCGTGCATCGCCAGGCCTTCCATACCGCGACGGCCCGCGTGCTCGAAGGCGAGGCCCTGTCGTCAGCGCTGACGCGCACCGAGTGTTTTCCCGACCTGGTGCTCGACCGTCTCGCGATCGGCGAAAACACCGGCAACATTGTGCCGAGCCTCAAGGATGTTTCGCGGAATTACCAAAAACACATCTCGAGCCAGCTCAATGTGTTCACCCGCGTGATCGCCAGCACGGTCCTGCTCGGCGTCTTCATCTTCGTCGGCTTCATCGCCTTCGCCATCGTCAGCGCCGTCTTCCAACTCAGCGCGAGCTTCAAGACCTGATCTCCGTCTCAGCGGGCACTCGCCGTGCGTTGCCGCCCGGCGGCAACGATCTCGACCGAGGAAATACGCAGGGACGCCGTGACCAAATCCTGCGAGTTGGCCTGGCTGCCCGACTTGGCCTGCACCGTGAATTCGTCCAGCCCGATGTAAGGCGACTGCTTCTGCAGCTCATTGTAAAAGGCCTTGAGCTTTTCGTAGCTGACGTCGGTCACAGAGAGGCGCAGCGAATGCACCGCAAATTGCGCGGTGGTTTGCGTGTGAGCATCGTCACTCGACATGCGTAACCCAAGCCGGCTCGCAATCGCGTTGACCTCACCGAGCAAACGGGTGTCGCTGAGCGTCCGGGAGGGATCGAGTCGGGCAATCGCCTGCTGGGATTTCTCCTCAATGCTAGTGCGGCGCCCCAGCCAGATAGCCTGTCCGTCGAGGGTGGTCCGGAGCACGCGTTGCTCTCTCGTGAAATTGCCCGCCCGTTTGCCAAAACCCGACGCCCACAGCGCAGCCGCGAGGCCAATGAATCCCATCAGCAGGAGTTTCTCGCGCAACAACCGGCTGAGAAAAAAGGCTTTGAGTGCTTTCATGGCTCAATGGGCCGCGTGCAACGCGTCGGGTTTGAAGGTGATTTCCCAGACGAACGTGGTGAGACCGTTGCGGGATTCATTCCGATCGATCCGCACCTCGCTGATCGCGGGCGAATCCTGCAACGCCAGGCGATAAACATCGAGATCTGCGGAGTTGGTCGTCTGGCCGTTGATGAGCAGGGAATAGCGGCCGGTCGTCGTCGTCCGCGTGAAGTAGATCGAACCCATTTTGTCCACGAGCTGCGCCGCTTCGATCATCTCGAAGGGCAGCAATCGTTCCGATGACAGCCGGTCGATATGCGTCGCCAGGTCATGCGCCGTCTCGATCTTTTCCACCACCGGACGCTGCACCGCGATTTGCGCCGCCATCGATTTGAACCAGATCTGGCGTCCGCCCAGCAGGAGAATTTCACCTAGGAACAACAGGATCAGCGCCGCGGCACAGCCGGCAAACACCCGCCAGAAAACCAGGTCGCGGCGGCGGGCGGAACGCAGGGCGCCCAGGTCGCCCTTGTCGCGCACATCAAGCGAGGCGGCAATCGCCACCGGCAGCTCTGAGGTGACTTCACCGGTCCGGAAGAAAAAGGTTTTCTCGTCCTCGGTCGCCGCCGGCTCGGGCGGCGCCGGCAAATCGACCACCGCGCGGCTGCCGCCGAAGGTCCGCAGCATTTCCTCGCGAACTTGCGCGCGCTCGGCTTCGGTGGCTTCGGGCGCCAGCTGGCGGACGATCACATTGGCTGGCACCGCGCTGTCGCCCCAATGCACCGCGGTCAGCCCGTCGGCCGACGGATAAATCACCGTCGTTGCCGGCTCATGTTGCACCCCGAAAGCCGCCACGAACGCCGGCACCACCATCTGTGCTTCGCCCCACTCGGCCGTTTCATCGGCCGCGAAACGCTTGCGGTAGGCGGCAAACACCAGCGCATGGGCTGCACCCGGCGTCCAATAATAGCCGTGATACAGTTGTGCCGGCGGAAAGGGCGAGAGATTCTCCAAGGCGAGTTCGATCTGGCCTGCAACCTCCGCCCCCGTCGCTCCGTCCGCCACCGGCACCGCGCGCACGAAAAACCGATGATCGGGCAACAGCACCACGCGGGGTGCGGCGACGGGCGCTTTAAAAAAATTAAAGGACGCTGCGGTCATACGTGATTCGGCGGACTGGCGGGAGGAACGGGCAGAAGCTCATCATTCTCGGTAATTTCGAGGACTGTAAAGGGGTAGTTCAACTTTTTCGGCGCGGCGGTGCTTGGGGTCGAAGGGGTTGCCGGATTGGCCGCCGGGGTGGCGGCTGGGGGAGTTGACGCCGTGGCGGCTCCCTCGGTTGCGTTCGCTTGCACGGTTTGTGCTCCCCCGGGCGGGGCCACGACCGCCGTCAGGCGAAAGATCGAGCGGCCTTCGTGAACCGTCACCCGGATCCGCAATGCCTGGATCTGCGTGCCAAAGCCCTTGAAGTTGACCGGGCCCACCACCGGGACGGCCTCGCCTAGGGACTGGAAGAAGCCGGGGCCTCTATTCCGATAGGAACCCGCGCCCGCCAGATAATCGGCCATGGACTGCTGCTGCGAAAGCGGCAGTCCCGCCAGGGCCGCGAGCACATCGGGCCGCGCCGAATTGATGTTGGGTTGCTTGTAATCGTAGAGCGAAACCGCGTTGGCAAAGCGCCACCACAATTCATTGGGAGTTCCGTCCTTCCCATAAAACACTTCCCGCGCCACATCGATCGCCGCCAGTTCCTGGAAAGACCGCAGGGACCGGGCCGGCACCTTGTAGGGCAGCTCGCCATTCTCATAGTCCGACAATGCAGTGCCGGTCGCCACATAGTCCTTCTTCATCCACGTCATCAGGGCGTCGGCCAGCCGGTCGGCATCGGTTTGCGTCATCTCCCACGATTTGAACAAGGCCACCAGGGTGTTCAGGTCGATTTGGGCCAGCGAGAGCTTCCCGCTTTCGTCATCAAATTCGATGTCCACTTTCCGGCCATTGCTGGGTTCCCAAGCGGCAAACCCCAAGGGATCACTCCAGCCTTCCGCGGGACTCCGCAACGAACCGCCGCCGACGGTCCGGAAATTGTCCAGCACCGCGAGGGTCACTTCGAGCGCCGAGTAGGCTTCCACCCGCAACCGCCGAGCTTCGACAACGCGCGATTCGACGATGAGGTCCGTGCTGGCCTTGTCGATAAACGTCAGGAGCATCACCGCCGTGAACACGAGGGTGATGAGCACCACGACCAGCACCGAACCGCGATGATTTCGCGCGGCCGTCCCGGGGGCGGCCAAGCAGCGATCCTGCGTTCCACGCATCAACCGGGAATCGGACAAATTGAGCTGGGTTTGCATGCTCATCTCAGGCCCCCGGCAGTCCTTCCGGAATCGTCGGCAAGGTGATCACCGTTTCCCGGGTCAACTTGCCATAGGTGAATTTGAGCCGCAGTCGCTGCGGGGTCTCGATCTCGCCGTTCGTGCCTTTTTTCAGCGCAGTTTCGGTCGTCCAGCGTTTGAAATCGGTATCGTAGTAGTCATACGCCAGCGCGGTCACGAGCGGGGAAATCACGCTTTCGCGCGGCGGGTCATCCAGGAACTTGGTTTCGAGACGTGAGTGCCAGTACAACACCAGCCCTCCATCGCGCACTTGCAAGGAACACACCACGTCGGGCAGGGGCCGCTCGGGCCACGTCAGTAAACGGCTGCCAGCGGGCAGCTCAAACGTCAGCATGTAATCGGGAATCCCGGAACGCGGCCTGATTTCCTGCGTGGTGATGGCCGCCGCCCCCGCCCTGACCGCCGGCGGCAGCGCGGCATGGCGGAGCTCAGCGGCGAGATAGCGCGTGACCGCGCGCACATGCTGGTCAAACAAGCGCACGTCGGAGCCGCGGCCCCACAGCTCGCCCATCGAAAAGATGAACGTGTTCAGCGCGACCAGCATGAGCGCGACCAGGGCGACCGCGAGCAACGTCTCGATCATGGTGAACCCCGCCGCGCGGCCACTCCGGACTGGGAAAGGCGCCTTCATGGTTTCTTCTGCTGCATCTCCGTGATGCGATCCTTGGCATCCTGCTGAAGCTTGGTCCGCTCCGTGGGATCCGACCAGGTGGGGCGCAACAGCATCACCGTTTCGGTAAATTTCTGCGGCTGGGGTTTCAGCGGATCGCTGATTTCGCAGTTGAACGTCGCCGTGAACAAATCGGCGATCGACGTGGGGGTGGCGGTCGCGGTCCACCGGACATGCCGGTTGCCCGTGCCGCCGAACTCGGCGCCTTCCTCGATTTTCTTCACGTCGGGCTCGGCCAGAAACTGGGCGCGGGCAAAATCGCTTTCCTCCACCGCGTCCTGGCTCTGCGCGATGCGGTGGTAGCTGTTCAGGACATTCATGTAGGCCGCCCCCAGCACCACGGCCGCCATCGCCAGGATCGCGAGCGCCACCAGCACCTCCAGCAAGGTGAACGCCTTCGCCGCCCGTTCGCACAGACGCCGGCGGGCTGGCTTCGACTGTGCGTTCGTCCGGTTCATTTCTTGTCCGACTCCAAAACCGGCGCACAGGTCCAGAGATCGATCGCGATCACCCGCACATTGGCCCCCTCCCGCAGTTGCACCCGAAAGGGGGAACAGGTGCCGTCCGGATAAAAAATGACCTTGGGCACCGTCTGGGTTTCCACCAGCTCACCGGCGATCAGCATGGCGCCGCCGCCTTTCTGGCCGGCGAGAAATTCAATGGTGAGGTCGTTCGCTCCATTCACCGGGAACGTGGAGCCGCCCGCCGGGGCACTGCTTTTAAAGATCTTTTCCTTCGAGTCGAAGGTCAGCGTGACCTGCTGGTTCCCCTCCACCGCCAGCTTGCGGCACTCGTTAACCGCCTTGCGGAAAACATCGACGGGGGTGGCCGGGCGATCCGCCAGCATCCGGGCCGACCCGGCGATCAAGACTCCCGCCAGCAGGGCGATCAGCGCGATCGTGATGAGAATTTCCAGCAGCGTGAATCCGGCTTCGCTCAGGCTCCGCCGGGCACGTCCGTGGATCGCACGAACAGGCAACTGGCGGGGGTAAGGAGCGTTGCGGGCACGAAAGGCCACAGTTTACTTGGGAACTTCGGCCGCCGGCCAATTCCCAATGTCGTCCGGCGTGTTGTCCTGTTTGTCGGGACCCTTGGACCACAGGTCATACCCGTTTTTGTTGCGCGTTCCGGGATAGCGATAACTGTAAGGCTCGTTCCACGGGTCGACTGGCGGACGACCGGTTGGCGCCTCGATGTATGGCGCCCTCCAACCTTGGGCTTTCGCCGGTGCGGTGATGAGCGCCTGCAAACCCTCGGACGTGGACGGATAATCGCCCATGTCGATTTTGTACGCCTGCAGCGGAGTGCTTAAACTGGATTGGACGAACATGCGGGCGATCTTTTCCTGCTGACCGCCAAAGATGTTTCCGACTTGGGTCACCGCCAGGCCCACCAGCAGGCCCATGATAGCGAGAACAACGAGGATTTCGAGAAGGGTGAAGCCTGCGGCGCGATCGCGCGGGTGCAGGGCAACGGCAGGGGGTACTGAGCGACGAACCGCGGGCGACGAGGAGTAAACCATGGCTAAGGGAGGATGGGAGGAGACCGGTAAATGTCGAGACGCGGACACGCGCAAAAAGTGGCATTATAAAGTACAATCAGCGTTACCGGTAAACTACGGGCTGTTTGGGAATAAGTCTCTCCGAGTAGCGAAAGCCGTGAGGCTTTCGTCCGAGACCGAAACGCTCACGCGTTTCGCTACGAGAATCCAAGGCAGGCGGTATTTCCCAAAACACCCACCGCCAGTGGCCTAAAACTGAGCATCATCGGCCGTGCCGAATTTCCGGTCGGGTCCGGCCGAGCGGATTTCCATGTGCGTGCCACTGATCTGGTGGAAGCGAAAGGGCGTCCCCCAGCGATCGCACAGGGCACTGGCGCCATTGATCGCGGAGTGATCCTTGGGAATCAAAGCCAGTTGCAAGGCATTGTCCCCCGTCAGCACCGCGGTAATTTCCTCGTTTTCGCCCACCGGATTGCCTGCGCGCGGGGAATTGGTCCGCCATGCCACCAGGACTTCCTGGAGAATTTTCAGATCTGCCTGGATCGTCCCATCGGCGGCATTGAGCCGGTCCGCCAAAGTGCTGCGCGATTCTTCCGCAACCGGCTGTTGCCGGTTAGGGACAACCACTGCGGCCGGCTTCTTCGAAGATACCGCCGGTAAATGGACCGGTGCCACGGCCGGCGGCTCTAGTTGGGTGCTGTGCTGGCGTCGCAGACCGAGCCATCCGGCCAGGATGAGCAGCGCAACCACCGCAAGGATTCCCAGCAAACGGCGGGACATAAGCGCAAGAGAGGACTTAGTTATTCGGACACCTCGGCCGTTAGCTCATGAAACCCACATTCGGATTCGCGAAACGCCCGATGTTGGGCAGCACTAGCGGCAGATTGGTGGCGCTCACCCCGAACCACGTCGCCAAGGTCGCGCTGTACTCATCCACGCTCGTGCTCGGAATCCAGCGGCCGCGGCCGGTATCGTCAGGGCCATTGATGGTGAGGTCCGGCATTTTGCCGTAGATATCACTCCCCTTCACCGCTCCACCCATGACCAGGTGATGCGATCCCCAGCCGTGATCGGAACCGTCGCCATTGGTATTGTAGGTGCGACCGAAATCCGAGGCGGTGAAGGTCGTCACTTGTTTTTCGGCGCCCAGTTCCTTCGTCGCATTGTAGAAGGCCGCGAGATTGCGGCTCACATCGGAGAACAGCGTGGCGTGGGCGGTGAGTTGCTGGTCATGGAGATCCCAGCCGCCGATGCGGGCGAAAAACACCTGGCGCTTGAGGCCGAGCTGCGGCGCCGCGGCGATGAGGCGGGCGATCGTCCTGAGTTGCTGGCCGAGGCTGCTCGTGGAAAACGTGGTCGTGAAAGGCGCGGCGCCGCTGAGGAATCCCGAAAGCAACGCACTGTCCGCAATCGAACCGGTGGTGAGACCCCCAAATGCCGTCTCGAACAGATTGTTGTTCTGCATGGCCAGAATGTCGTTCTGCGCCTTCGTCCGCAGGCCCGCCGCATTGGTGGCACTCGTCGAGGAGCCCGTCAGCGAAATCGCCCCGCCGGGATTGACCGCGTATTGCACCACCTGCTCACCGACCTGGAACGAATTCTGTCCGTTCAGGCTGATCGACATGGAAACGCTGTTATTGGAGTTGAACGCATTCGTGAGGTCCGCGAGCCGGCCGCCCCACCCGCTGGAAAAGGGCTTGTCGGGCACGCTGCTCTGCCATTCGACCTGCTGGTTGTTGTGCGAAAAAAGCTGCAGGGGCAGCGGCACCGACCTGGCTTTGTACTGCGCTTTGGTCGTGGGCACACACAGGGTGCCGACGTTGGCCATTACCGCGCACTGGCCGGAATCGAACAACGACTTGAGGCCGGTGGTGTTCGTGCCCGCGACATCGTCGTTGAGTCGCGGATGCAGCGCCCACGCGCGTCCATCCGTGGTTTTGGGATTCAGCCGCAGCAAGGTGTCCTGCGCCAGGGCAAGATTGCCCCGCCCGGCGGCCGAAGCATACGCCGCGTAACCGGCCGCATCCGCCGGCACGATGAGATTATTGGCATCATTGCCGCCGGCGAGAAACAGGCAGACCAGCGCCTTGTAGTCGGAGGGAAGCGCGGCGGCCCTCGCCCCGCCGCCAAAAATGCCATTGCCCGGGCTCGCCACCGCGCCCAGCAAGCGCAGCTGCGCGAGGGCCGAGAGCATGCCCGTCGCCCCCACCGCGGCGCAGCAGGCCCCGATGAATTTGCGGCGGTTGGGATCGAAGGGCTGGGTTTTGGAATTCATGGCGGTCGCCGCGCACTCACGCGGATTATTTTTGGATGGCTCCCTCCGGCGAGGTGACGACGAGGTAAATGGCCGAACGCACCTTCTCGAGATCGGCCGTGTTGGCGGGCATGGCGGCCAGTGCCGCCACGATGCGGTCGCTCATCGGCTTCGGGATCGTGCCGGCGCTGAGCACCGCGTTGAGTTGATCGACGAGCGCTTGCGGCGTCCGGGCCAGCGCGAGGAGGTCGTCCAGTTTCAAGCCGATGGTCGCCGGATTGGCCGCCGACCGGGTGTTGTAGATATACGTGTAGAGAAAATTCGGCACCGTGATCGCGGTGGTCGCCGTGAGGATCTCGTATTCCGGCGCATACAGGCCGGCGGCGGCCAGCGCGCCCGGTTTGACGAAATCGGGATCGAAGAAATTAAAGACCGTCGGGGCGCGCAGCGCCGCCTGGGCCAGCAGGTTTTCCGGATTGCTGATGGCGAAGCGGCCGCTCTCCGACCCGCCGCCAAAGGCGCGAAGGAGCGCCGTCGCCCGCACCAACGGCTCCTTGAGTTTCCCATGGCCCGGCGTGGCGAGGATGCCGGGCGCGCGCGCTTCGTAATCGGTCAGGATCGCGCGGACCACCGCACCCAGATCCCCCCGCACGCCGGCGCCATTGTTGGCGAAAACCTGCGCCACCCGGTAAACGTAGCCAGGACTCGGGTTGCTCGTGACGAGCTTCTGGATGAGCTGGCGCGAGATGAACGGCCCGGTGTTGGCGTGATTGAACAACGCATCGAGCTGGCTGCCGAGATCCTTCACCCCACCCTGCCCGGCGGGAATCACTTTGCCGCCCACCACCGTCTTCTGGGTGTCATCATGGAACGCCGGGTACAGCATCATCGGGTTGATATAATCCGCCGCGCTGCTCCGGAAATTGGGATTGGCCGCCGTGGAATTGAACGCCCAGCCGGTGAAAATCTTCGCCGTCTGCACAATCGTCTCCTGCGTGTAGGTCGGGATGGGCTGCCCGCTCGAATCGAGCTTCAACGTGCCATCGGGCTGGAGTTCGTTCCGCCCGATGGTGAAAAGCTGCATGACTTCGCGCGCATAATTTTCATCGGCGAGTGCCGTGCCCTGGGCCTTGCTGTTGCGCAACGTGCTGAGATAAATGCCCATCATCGGGCTCAGCGTGACGTCTTCGAGCAGTGTGCGGAAATTCCCGAACGCGCCTTTCACCAGCACGTCGTAATAGTTGGCCGCGCCTTCCTGCTCAGCGTTGAGGGTGTCATTAACGTCCGAAATGACAAAAATTTCGCTGAGCGCAAAAGCGACGCGTTGCCGGAGTTGATCCTGGCCGGTCACGGCGATTTTCCACCAGGCCGCCTGGCGGTGGCTGCCGCCGGGTTCGGTATTGTTGTTCTGTCCGCCGGCCGGAGTCGCCTGGAAATCCGCCATCGTCGCCGTGCGGTGAAGCGAGGCGGGCAAAGCCACCTGTTCGTTTAACCAAGTATTATACCCTTTCTGCACGAGCGCAGAGATCTCGCTACTGGTCGGGCCAAAGGTGCCTTGGGGCAGGAACTGCGCCGCATCCTGCGCCGTGGGTCGGCTCAAGTCCAACGCCGGCGGCGCCGCGGGGATGTTGAAGGCCGCCGTGCCCGTGCTGCGGACAAAGCCGCCCGTGAGCTCGCCACTGGGATAGCCCGAAGTGTCGATGCTGACGTACACCTGGCCGGACTTCACGGCGGCAATGAGGTCGGCCACGGTATAGGAGGCGAGCGCCCGCAAGGTCCAGGTTGCCCCCACGACCTGACCCAGTGGCAAGCCCGAGATGAAATTGCCGTCGATCACCAGATGCGCGCTGGTTTCCGGGGAGCTGAGATTGGAGAACGAGACATTGACGACCGCGGAGGCTTCATCGGCGCTCAGTTGCAGCGTGGCGGTCCCGGAAGCAGCCGAGTTGCTCGCCGCCACCGGCGCCCGCAAGGTCGCCACATAAAGCGCGCCGGCATTGGAAAAGATCGTGGCGCTCGCATTGTCGTTGGCACCGATCCCATAACTAAGATCGGACGTAAGGGTGAGCGTGAGGGTGCGGTTGTTGCCATTTTTTGCGTTGGGCAGGGGCGTCAAAGTCACCGTCGCGGTTCCCACACCGGCCGGCAGCGTGACGCTACCTGGCAATGCGTTGTAATCGACACCCGCGACCGCCGAACCGGAAATCGAATAACGAAGCGTCACGGGATTTGTCGTGGGTCCAAGGCGGCTGAACGTAAAGACCGCGGGCGGCCCGCCGGACGCATCCGTCGAAGGCACGGTGGCAACCACGCCAACGGTGGTGAGCGTCTCGGGCGTGAGATCATACACTTCGACCAAGGCCAGGCCGGTCGAGCCATCGATGCTGCTGACATGGATCGTATAAACCGCGTTCGGCGGCAAATCGACGAGGAGCGCCGCATCCTTGCTGCCCACTTGAAATGGAAATGCACCGCTCTGCGCAAACGCCGCGGTGAGCTGGCCGTTCGTATCCGCCGTCGTCCAATTGTCGTTGCTCGCGATGACCCGCGCCGCGTTATCCAGCACGGAGAACACCGGATCGCTCAGCGCCCCCGCCACGCCCAGGCCGGTGAGCCCGGGACCCGCCGCCCGGATCAGGACTTTGCGAATGCCGCCGCCCGGTGCCACGATCAGGCCGGAGATCAGGATGTTGGCGCCCGATCCCACCAAGGCTCGCGTGGAAAGATTCATCAGGCGCGCCGCGCCGGTCACATCGTAGACTTCCAGCAACGTGAGTCCGGTCGTGCTGCCCACGCCGGTGACATGCGCCGTATATACCCCTGGAGAAAGCGTCGCGACCAACGCGGCATCGCGGCTGGCCGCGTTGAAAGGATACGCCCCGGCGGCTGTCATCGTCGCAGTATCTGAGCTCAGCCAATTGTCATTGGATCCGACGATCGTGTCACTGTTGTTGAAGAGAGTGAGCGTGGGATCCATCAAGGCGCCCGGCAGGCTGAACGGAGCAGTTGCCAACCGCGGGCCCATCGCGCGAATCAGCACCTGTTTCGGAGCTCCATCCTGAATGATAAAGCCGGTGATCATGATCCGGTCGCCCGTTCCCACCTGGCCGCGAGTGGAAAGATTCGCCAGCCGCTGGTCGTATTGCGCGCCGTAAGCGGAAAACGTCCCCAGCTGCGCCGCGGCGATTCCAAGCCAGATAGCCCACCGCTGGTGCCGGAAGAAAACCTGCAGCAAGCGGGGAAAAAGCGAAGGCGACATAAGGGGGAGGTAAGAAACAGACGCCTGTCTCGCCCGCTAAGTTACACCCCGCGCCCAAGAAAGTCCAGTAACCGGTGGCAAACAAATGGTAAATCTCCCGCGCGGGGAGAGATCCGCACTTAATAAAATTAGGTGCCGCGCGTTTCCTGATTTTGACGATCTCGCCGGCGATTTCATGCCGGAGCACTGCGAGCAGACTACGGATCCGGGTTTCTTTGAGGTGAGCCGGCCGCGGTAGGCGGAAAAGACATCCAAGGTCGTGTCCAGCCAGCCAATTACACTGCGATAATCGGACGCAAACATCATCGTGCAGCAACCTCCTGGTGAAGGCATGACACAGCCAGCACACGTTCGATTTTAGAGTGAATGCGGGGATTATCGGGGCCGTCATAGTGATCAAAACCCGCTGGGCTTTAAATCATAACGTAACCGAAAGGACACGCTCCACCTACGGCAAGGCGCTCCATTTTGAGATGGGAAAAATACCGGGATGCCGCGCTCCGGAAAGCGTGGCCTAGCGGCAGCGCGGAAACATCGGGATCAGGGCAGGCGGAGTCGGTTCAGCCAAGTTGGAAGCCGGCAGCGTCGACATCGCGACAATCTGATCTCCCTGCCAATCGATCATGTAAGGTTGGTAAAGCACGCTTTCGACGGTGCGCTCTTTCCGCAGCGGAAAATCAACGGTGAACTCCCCCTCCCCCGGTATCGCCGGCACCAACAAATACGGGCCCACGAAACGGGTTTCCGCCGCCTGACCTTTGATCTCTAGCGAGACTTCAGCCGGTGTAACCCAGTGCGGGATGCGGACCCAGAGCGTGCGATTCGCCTGGGTCTTGAACGCCAATCGTCCCTCCGCGGGAAGAGAACTTTTAATTTCAAGTTGCTTCGTTTTCGCGTCGAGGAGCAGGTTCACGCGAAGTTCTCCGGCATTGTCCTGCACCACCGCGGCATAGGTTTCGCACAGCGCGTCCACGGAGCCGGAAACGATATCGTAGGTGAAAAGACCTGCGTCCGGTTTATACTGGAGATCGTTGGGTGTCGGGAACGAAAAGCCGCCGCGCACACGCGATGCCAGGCTGCGCTGTTTGTCCTCAGTGGCGTTGGGATTATCCGAGTAGCCGGAAACGTTGAGCAGCTGGGATGGGAGCAAATGGCTGCGCAGAATTTTCTCGGCGCGGCCATAGTACTCCGGAAATCCTGCCTTGCCCAGGAGGAGAGTGGCTCGCAGCAGATCACCCGTGTTATTCGCCTCTCCGCGCAACCGGAATTTGTGCAGCGATTCCATCGACCAGCCGAAGCTGCTGTTGAATCGCGGGAGGCCGACATCGTAAACCTGGCGGGCGCGCTCGAGCAGTCCGACATCGTTGGAGACCAGCGCCAAATCGAGCATCCCCGCGACTAGGGCATTGATCGAATGCCCATGCGATCCGGCCTCTTCGGTCAAAGCCCCGGCAGGCGAAAAACAATGGACCAGGGAAAAGCGCGCAATCAAGGCGGCGGTTTCCAGCGCCGCTTCATCGTGACTGACCCGATAATACCGGACCAAGGCATCCACCGCGCGGCCTTCCATGGCCGGCTGGCTGGTGTAGCCATTGACGCAGGGCGGCAGTCGGTCGAGATGGATGCGGCCGTCATCATCCAGCGAGGCGCGGAGCGTGCGCACCATCCGCCTCGCTGTTTTTTCCGCCTCCGGATGACCACGGCGGATGAGCGCTGTGAGGCCATGCAGCGTTTCCCGCACGTTGTGCAGGTTGACGATGCGTTTGCCCGTCGCCGCCTCGATATCGCCCGGCAGACCATCGCCCGCCGCGAAAAGACCGAGCAGGTAACGCGACAAGTCCTCAATGACCACCTCCGCCACGGGCTGCCCCGTCACCGCCTCTGCCATGGATAGGCCATGCAGCGCCCGCCCGACATTATGCATCCGGTCCCACACGCCTTCACCCTGATAAGTTGAGAAGACGAACCCGGTGAGATCTCCTTTATCGAACGTGCAGTTCCAGTACGGAAGATGGTGATCCGCGCTCAATCCACCCAGCAGCGCACTCTGGCCCAGCCGGATGCGTTCGAGCAGATCCACCGGCTTCAGCAAATTTCCAAACGGAACGGCGGGAACGCCCGCGCCCGGTTCCGCCCAGGCAAGCGGAGCGTGACCGGCCGCGACCGCGAGGAAGCCGCTCATCTTGATAAAATTTCTCCGGTTCATCGTGGGGCGCAGCTTGGGGCGTGGGGCATCAACAAGGTTAGCGCCCTCACCCCGGATCAATCAACTAGTCACTCAATCCTTTTTTATAGGCGACGATGTCGATTTCCAGGAAGCACCGGTCATTGATCACCGGAATCGTGGTGCGGCACGGATAGGGCGGCTTGAAGTACTCAGCGTACAGTTTGCTGTACTCATCGAAGTAGGCCAGGGGCGCGAGCAGCACGGTCGTTTTGACCACATCGCGGAAGGTCAGGTTCTTTTCGGCCAGCAGGGACCGAACATGCTCGAACACCTTTTTCATTCCCGGCCTCGGGTTCTTCTTGTCGAACACGGCCCCGTAACCCCACGTGTACATGAAATCCCCGGCCACGGCCATTTGGGAGATGGGCAGGGTGCTTTTCACTTTCACCGGATTGGAAAATGCGATGCCAGCGGTTTTTTTCTTTTTCATAGCGATGAATTATTGTGAGGGGGTACCTGCGGTGACGCTCTTGAAAAACCGGACGAAGTTTCCTCCCAGAATTTTCTGGATCTGCTCCCGGGTATAGTTCCGTTGCACGAGGGCCGTCACGATTTCCTCGATCAAGTCGGGATAGCCGGCCTGGGCCATGTTGGTGTCCGTCCCGATTCCCACGTGGTCAATGCCGACGATTTTTATGATATGATCCAGGTGATCGATCAGGATCCGCGCGTGCAATGCGTTCTTTTCCGGCATCGGCATGAATGAATATTCGCGGCTGCGATCGAGCCTCAGTTCCTTCCGCGCCTCCATTTGTTGCCGGGGGTCAGTCACGGCGGCCGCCAGCTGATATTGGTCGGGGTACTTCTCCGCCAGAAACACACTGACGGCAACGGCGTTGGGCGAGCGCATCGATTCCTGGGCCAGTCTTGATTCTTCTTCATCGAAAAGGCCGCACACCCCGATCATCCCGCCCTTCGCCGCGAGCGCGCGCAGCATCTCGTCGGTCAGGTTGCGGTTGATCTTCGAAATGGCGCGGGCTCCCGAATGGGTCGCGATCAGCGGTTTGGTCGCAACCGCGATCGTATCCCAGAACGTTTTATCCGAACAATGGGAGACATCGACCAAGACGCCGAGCCGGTTGCATTCCTGCACCGCCTCCCGGCCGAATGCGGAAAGGCCCAGCCTGCCATCCGCGCCTTTCCCGTAGAGACTGTCGGCCCAGCTGGTTCCTGGAGCGTGCACCAAGGCTAATTTTCTCAATCCGAGGCGCTGGTACATCCGCAGCGCGGCCAGATCCTCATTAATACACGCGCCCGTATCCAGTCCGAGCAGAATGCCCACTTGGTCGCCGCGGAAAGACTGCTCGAGCTCCGCTGCAGTCAGAATGATTTTCAGCCGCGAATCCTTTTGGGCCGCCTGATAGGCGGCATCGAACTCCCAGAGCTGGCGCTGGATCAGGGCCGCCCCCTGAAAAACATGCCGGAAAAGGTTGGTTCCCGCCGGCACCTCCTCGAGATTATAACCGATCGGCGAACGTGCGATGATGATTTCGGTCAGGGTGCCTATCCCCAGCATGGCTCCGCGCACTCCACCCTGCTGGAGGGCGTCAAAAGGCAACTGGCGCGGCGGTCCATGGTGATCGAAAAACCCGGTCGTGGCGGCGATATCCCAAAACCCGTCGTCGCGCA
Source organism: Opitutus sp. GAS368 (assembly GCA_945859965.1). GTDB lineage: Bacteria > Verrucomicrobiota > Verrucomicrobiia > Opitutales > Opitutaceae > CAMAPG01. The sequence goes on from CAMAPG010000013.1 coordinate 20,956, forward strand.
GAATCTCCCGGGCTTGTTTCCGGGCGGTTTCTTGATCCAGGCCAAAGACGCTGCCGGAAAGCACGGCAAACATCGCAACGGGGAGCATGAAGCATTTCATAATCGTGGGGGGGCGGGGAAAGTGGGGCTGGCGGGATTGCGCCGCCATTGATTCGAACTCTTCCGGACAACAGACAGGGGTATTCCGCACTATAGCATTTGGCCGCAGCCAATGAACATGGAGCTTTGTGCTCTTTCATGGACAATTGCAGGGCCGCAGCCCACGGATCGCGTCGGCGCTTGAACGGCTGGCTACGGTTCAGTCTTTCAGCTTTTCAATCTTTCCTCTTCCCTGAAGGTCAGAGCCACAATCCTCCGCCACGGAGCTTCCGTCTGCGGGAACGCCCACCCCCACCTCCAACACCCCTCCATGCCTGCCTCCTCCCAACGCCATACCCGCATTCTGCCCCTCGCGATCGCCCTCGGCGCCGCCCTGATCCTGGATTTTCATTCTCAGGGCCGGGCGGCCACGGCGGTCATCGATCGGATCGAAAACGAGATCGTTCTCCAGGGCCGTCGCGACAACCAGGCCTGGTTCGAGCCGGCGATCGGGATGATTCCGGCCCGGAATGGTAAGGGCCCGGAAGTCTTCATCCGCGCCACGCTTCTCACCGGCATGGATGTCGGTCCCCAGGTATATATCAAGACAGGCGATCACGGCCGCACCTGGTCCAATCCCGTGATGACGCAGAACTGGCGTAAGGAAGAGCAGGAGGACCATTCGTTCGAGGAGCCGTGGTTTGGGCTCCAATTCCACCGCAAGACCGGGGTTTTTGTGGCCCTCGGGCAGACGCATTTCGTGCGCGACAGAGGCGGCAATCTTTTCGGCCCGGGTGTCGCCCGCGACAACTACTATTTCAAAAACGAGGGTCACTATCACTCGCCGAAATTGAACGGACGCGTCGTCACCTCCCTGTGGAATCCAGCGAAAAACGACTTTGAGCCATGGATCCCCATGGATCTTCCCGCGGAGGCCGGGGTGGGCCTCTACTACAACGGGCAGATTCACGAACAGGACGACGGCACCCTGCTGATTCCCGGTTACGATCGCAGCCCCCGGACCGACGGCGTCGAGGACAAATACACGCGCGTCACGGTCCTGCGCTGCAGCTTCGACGGCCGGCGCCTGAAGTTCCGCGACCACGGCAGCGTTCTGACGGTGGACACGGAACGCGGCCTCGCCGAGCCATCGCTGGTCAAGTTCGGCGGAAAATTCTTCCTGACGATCCGGCACAACCTTCGGGGCTACGTGGCCGCGAGCGAGGACGGCCTGAATTTCGGCGCGCCGATGCCATGGCGTTTCGATGACGGGGAGGAACTCGGCAACTACAACACCCAGCAGAAATGGCTGAAGCACCGCGATGCCCTGTACCTCATTTATAATCGCCGCAGCGAACTGAACAACGGCGTCGTGCGCAGCCGGGCGCCCCTTTTCCTCGCCGAGGTGGATCCGCAGACCCTGCGCGTGAAACGGCACACCGAGCGCGTGCTCATCCCCGAAAACCGCGCGCGCATGGGCAACTTCAATGTCGTCAACATTTCCGAGAACGAAGCCTGGATCACGACTGGCGAATGGCTGCAGGGCCAGTTTCCCGACTCAAAAAAGGGCGACCTCTTCTGGGTCGACAGCAAATCGGTCAATTACATGCGCTACATCGGAAACCTGCTGCTGGCCCGGGTCTATTGGAAATAGCTGGTGCCCCCGCCCGGACTTGAACCGGGACAAGCGGTTTAGGAAACCGCTGCTCTATCCAGTTGAGCTACGGGGAC